>CALFOA010000033.1 GCA_937919795.1 uncultured Neisseria sp. | reverse complement strand
AGCAGGGCGGTGGCCTCGGCTTGCGCGCTGTGCAGTTTGGCGGCGTGTTGGCGTTGTTGCACAGCCAATTGTTTTTGCTGCTCTTCCTGTTGGCTTAATGCCGCTTGTGCCGCATCGCGTTTTTGCTCGGCTTCGGCCAGTTGTGGGGTGAGTTCGGCCAGTTGTTGCGTCAACTCTTCCAAGCGGGCTTGATGCTTCAGCAAGTTATCGGCGGCATCTTGGTGGTAAATCACCGCACCGGCGCGGTCAATCTGATGGCCTTCCGGCGTCAACCAGATTTGTGTGCCTTGCAAATCGCTCTGATGGCCGAGGGCGAAATCCAACGATGGGGCGCACAAAATGCCGTCCAGCCAAAAGCTAAGCGCATTCTGGAACGGTGCTCGCACCTGAATCTGATTGATTAAGGCTTGAGCGGGTTGGGTTTTCTTAGTAGGCGTGGCTTCGGCATGGCACCAGGCGGCGGCGGCTTCCGGCAACGGGCTGGGCGGTCGGAAATCCGCCGGCACCGCGCGCGCTTGCAAGCGGCCGGCCAGCACCACCGATAAAGCATGTTGCCAATCGGGGCTGACGCTCACATGCTGCCACAGTTCACCTGCTTTCGCCTGCGCGGTACCGTGCCAGAAATCTTGTGCGTCGCCTTTCGGCAACACCGCTTCAATCGCCTGTTGTTGCGCTTGCAAACCGATATGTTGTTGATAAAGGGCGTTGTAGTGTTGAATGCCTGTCTGAAAACTTTGTTGCAGGCTGCTGAGTTTGTCTTCGCCTTCCGATAACAATAGCTCGTACTCTTCATGCTGCTGATGCAGTTGCTGCGCGTACTCCTGCGCGGCATCGAGTTCAGCCGAAGCAGGCAGATTTAGCGCTTGTTGTTCTGCTTGTAAGCGGCCTTGCCGTTGGTTTTGCTGTTGCAAATTTTGTTTGAGATGAGCCAATTGCTGTTGCTTGAGTGCCAATTCGCGTTTGAGGCGGTTGAGCTCGTCTTCTTGGCTTTGGAACGCGCTGTTTAGCTGGTGTTGCTGTTCTTCCAATTTCGGCAGATGGGCTTCCCGCTCGCTGACTTGTACCGCCCATTCGCTCAATTCAATCTGTTTGTCTTCTAGTTCGGCAGTCAGCAATTCGCTTTCGCTCAATAAGGTTTGGCGTTCCTGATGGATACGTTGCAATTGTGATTGCGCGGATTGGCGTTCGCGTTCGATGCGTTGCTGCAAATTGTGTTGCGAGCGTAGCTGTTCTTCCAGCCGGGCAATCTGTTCGCGCAACATTGCGCGCTGGTTGCTGATGTTTTGCGTGAGTTGTTGCTGCTCTTGTTCATTGGCTCGCAGGGCATGAAAAGCTTCGTTGGTCTGCTGGTTTTCAGCTGAAGTTTCTTCTTGGCGTTGCAGGAATGTTTGGTATTGCTCGGTCGCGCGGTCTGCTGCCTGTAAAGCCTGCTGCCATTGGGTGTAATCCAGCAAATCCTGCTGGTGTGCCAGCTGCTCGCTGAGCAGACGATAACGCTCGGCTGTAGCCGCCTGCTTTTCCAGTTTTTCAACCTGCCGACCCAATTCGGATTGCAAGTCGGCAATCCGGTGTAAGTGTTCACGGGTATCTTTCAGACGGGCTTCAGTTTCTTTTCGGCGTTCCTTATATTTAGACACGCCGGCGGCTTCTTCTATATAAGCACGCAATTCTTCCGGCCGCGCTTCGATAATGCGCGAAATCATGCCTTGCTCGATCACCGCATAACCGCGCGCGCCCACGCCGGTACCGAGGAATAAATCGGTAATGTCGCGGCGGCGTACCACTTGGTTGTTGATGTAGTAAGTCGATTCACCCTGGCGGGTAAGCTGGCGCTTGATGCTCACTTCCGCATACTGCCCCCACGAGCCTTGCAGCGATTTGTCGCTGTTATCAAATACCAATTCCACCGAAGCACGCGGCGCAGGGCGGCGGGTTAACGCACCGTTAAAAATCACGTCCTGCATACTCTCGCCGCGCAATTGTTTGGCGGAAGCTTCGCCCAGTACCCAACGCACCGCATCAATCACATTCGATTTGCCACAGCCGTTGGGGCCGATCACCGCCACCAGTTGCCCGGGTAGGTGAATGGTGGTCGGATCGGTAAAGGATTTAAAACCGGCCAGTTTGATTTGGGTAAGCTTCATGGAAGTTTTCTATCGTTATTTAAAGAAAGGCTTTTATGAAAATTAAAGCGGCATGCTAAGAGATTTGGGGAATTATACCGATAATTAACAGAAGGTAGTGACAGTGGCAAACGAAAGGGATATGATGAAAATATAATGTCATATAAATATGATTTTATGTTTGTATCTTATTTACCACTTAATCTTGAAACAAACACGCTTGAATTATTAAAAATAAAAAATTTTAATTATCTCTGCATTATTTGAAAGAAATGTATTTACAGTAACAATAACTTGTTTATGGCAGAAATCTCTGCTATAATAGGAATGAATATTTTAATTTTTAGGAGGGCTTTCATTGATTTCAACAAGCAATTTATCACTCAGATTTGGAGGAAGAAAATTATTTGAAGATGTAAACATAAAATTCACACCCAGTAACTGTTACGGTATAATAGGAGCGAACGGTGCAGGTAAGTCTACATTTTTGAAAATATTATCAGGAGAAATAGACTCTACCGAAGGTGAAGTTATATCAGCACCAAATAAAAGAATGTCTTTTCTGAAACAGGATCACTTTGCATATGAGGAAGAAAGTGTTCTGAATGTAGTTATGATGGGACATCAAAAACTTTATGAAATAATGCAGGAAAAAGATGCTATATATTCCAAAACGGAATTCACCGAAGAGGACGGCATGAAAGCTGCGGAGCTCGAAGGAGAATTCGCAGAACTCGACGGATGGGAAGCAGAAACAAATGCAGAAAAAATGCTTATCGGATTAGGTCTTAGTGCGGAATACCACCACAAGCTTATGAAAGAGCTCACAGAACCGGATAAAGTAAAAGTTCTTCTGGCACAGGCACTGTTCGGAAAC
>CALFOA010000032.1 GCA_937919795.1 uncultured Neisseria sp. | reverse complement strand
CCGTGCCGTGATTGCGGTAATGGAACAGGCTAATGTTCCAATCCGTACGCATGGCTGCCAAGAATTTCATCAATGCGCCGGGACGCTCGGGGAATTCAAAACGCAACACACGTTCATTCAACTGATAACCTTTTTTCATCACTTTCAATATGGTATTGGGCTCCTGCTCGCTCTCTTCCGTTTGCATCGCCTGATGATGATTGGGATCCAGTTTCTCACCCACCTGCGGGTTGATTTCTTTGATTTGGGTATGTTCGAAAGCTTTGTTCAATTCATTCAGCGTCATCTGTACACCCATTTTCAAAGCTTCAAAATTGCCGCTTTGATCCAGCAGCGCCATTTCCAGATAATCTTTTACCGGCAGCATTTCCGCGGCAAATTTTTGGCCGGCAAATTTATGGGTAGTCACAATTTCTTCTTGATGACGGCGGCGCAGATTCTGCTCATTAGCCAAGCTACGCAGCTCTTCTTCTTTCAATTGTTCTTCCAGCTCGGCCACGCGCGCCTGCAGCTCTTCATAAGTCAAAGGCTCATTATTTTCTGCCTCTGGCTCGGATACTTCCGCATCAATCTTTTCTTCTTCAATCGGTTGGTTTTGTTCACTCATGGTTTTGCCTTTGAAGTGAGTTGGTTAATCAGTAAAAGGAAGGTTCCTGCTTTTCTGAACGATATATAGGGTTCACGATAAGAGTTTCAAGGCTTGCCGCTGATTTTTTCAGACAGGCATTCGTCTGTGCGACTGGCAACTCGGTAAAGAAGCGTAACTCATTAAGATGCCATTTGTTACCGTCGGCGATAAGGCGTATTGTTATCGAGCCCATTAGTTAATTCAAAAACAATTAGTTGAATAATTTTTAAGGCATTCATACTGGTTTTAACATCGCCTTTATCGCGATAAAAGCAGATGTAAGCAAAGTTTAAGTCGATTGTCAGCCTCTTTCCTGCTGCTATAATTTGCCCTACTCCCTTTTCTCAACAAAGGTATACACATGAGAGAACCCTCCGTTAGCGAGGAATTGTTCCGTTTGGTCGAACTGCGTAACCAAGGCGTATTGACCGATGAAGAGTTCCAAATCGAAAAAGCAAAGGTACTGAAGCAAACGACTGCTTCCACCACTCCCTCATCACCACCCCCTGAAGCGGCACCAACTTCTCCTGCTCCCAACCGGATGCCCCCACCCAAAAAAGAAGAAGATAAAGACACCCGCCGTCTATCCATCCTCATCGGTTTGATTATGCTGGGCTTGGGTGGAGCCGTTGGTTTGGCGATGGTCTTTCTCAATCCCCACAAGCAGCGCGACGAAGCCATGCAACAGCAGTCTGCGGCCAGCATGAGTATGCCCGCATCCGCCGTTCAATCGGCTTCCACCGCCACCTCACCCCCGCCGTCAACCGTCGCTTCCGCTGAAAATGCTCAACCTGCAGCCGCCTCCTCGGCCAACTTAGTGACTCAGGCGCAAGATCAACAAGCTTTAGAGGCCGCACAACTGCGGTATGACCGCACCGATGGCGCCATTAATGAGTTGTGGCAAGGGCTGGACGGTGAAGTCCGCAATCAACTGCAAAACGATCAAAATGCGTTCAATCAAAGCAAAGAAAGCCGCTGTAACCAGTTGGCGGCGGAGAGCAGCGGCAATGAAACAGTTCGCCGAACCATCGCGCTGAATTGCCAAGCCGAGGCCAATGAAGGCCGAGTGAGTGCGTTGCGGGATGCGGCGAATGCGGCACAACCACAACTCTTGCAACGACGCTTGGAACAGGCACAAACCAACAATGCCCAAGCGCTCAATGAATTCGAAAGCCTGAGCAGCCGTATGCCACCGACCGTGAAAGAACAACTACAAGGCGAATTGCAAACTTGGTTATCAACCACCCGCAACCAATGCAGCGTACCACCTTCCGGCAGCGGCGATGCTTCTGAAACCGCCATTGCCGGCATCAATTGTTTCACTAAAGCCTTGCAGGATAAAAATGTGGAATTGCGGCAGTATGTGATTTAACGTGAGTTTAGCGACCAATAAGAAAGCTCCGACCAGACAAAGTCGGAGCTTTTTAGCTTCACATGTTTTACTTGAAATTCCATCCGTAAAGAATGTTAAAGATTTTTTTGCAACGGTTTCGCCTTCCACCAATCACTCTTCCACACTCACATAAGGGTAGAACGGCTTACCCCAATCTTGGTCTGGATGTTGCAACATAATCTGCAACACCACCGGCACCAGCGCCGACAAAATGGCACAACCGTATTGCACCTGCTTGCGGTTAGCACGGCTATGATAGGTGGCACCGCCGTGCACCAACTGATTGCGCAAGGTATAAAGCCTATCGAACACCACAAACAACACCGCATCAGTATCTTGATTCGCTAACGCCTTCAAAGCCTTTGTCCGCGCCTGCTCAAACTGCTCCAGCCAAGCCGCCTCGCTGATATAGCCGTTGTGAAAATCCCAAAACGGCTGAAAGGTATAACGGTTGTCCAACAGCAGTCGGATATTGCTGGAAAAAGTCTGCCACACCAGCGGATAAATCTGTCGCTCCTGATCCAAGCGGCACACCGTTTGCAAAAACTCCTGAAAACGCCCGCGCTCCGCCCGCAGCGAACCATCGTTCAATTCCGCCGCATAGGCCGCATTAAAGGCGATCCACAAGGTCAGCAACCGAATATCACTGTCTTCCCCACAGCTTTCCGCTTTTTTTAACCAGCTTAAAGAACGGTGGATACGCAGGTGAAGTTCATCTGGGTATCCACGCTCATTAGCGCGAAATAAGCTCAAAATATTTTGATAATCAATAGAAATAGTCATTATTATGTTTCATCCGTTTGTTGCCACTGCTGACATATTTCAACATTAATCTGCACAAACTGAGGCCACGAAATTTGTTCAGACAAATACGCTTTATAGTAATCCTCTACCCTGCAAATCAACGGACGTTCTTCATAAATACTGCACAGACGGGTTGGTTCGTCAAAATGCCGACAAACACCGTCTCCGCGATCCAAATAAGCCGTCTGAATGCTCAACGCCACCCTGCGGCAACATTGGCCGCAGGAGTTGCAAGGGAAAGGCTGTGTTTGGGCTTCCGACATTATAATTTTTTCAACCAATTTCGAGTTTCACCCACATTTCCCGTTTCAAAAGGCAAGCTTATATTCCGCCGATTAATTTCTGTCGCCAGCACCATACTGCGTTGATATTCATCATTGGCCTGTAAAAGACTATCAGTAAATTCTTTAAGCTCTACTGGATCCATATTGAATTCTAACTTCGATAGCTCAACCAAATA
>CALFOA010000031.1 GCA_937919795.1 uncultured Neisseria sp. | reverse complement strand
TCTTGAGAGAATTAAGCATGGATTCCCGCCTGCGCGGGAATGACGTCGGTAGGGTAATCTAAGCGTTTAAAAAAATTTTGCAAAGGTCTCAGGGATTCTGAATGCCTGTCTGAAACATTTATATATCGCTATCTTCTGCCCAAGCCTGTTTCATCGCCTTTTGCACCGTATCGGCGGAAAAGCCGCGGTAAGTGAGGAAGCGTAGCTGCTTTTGTTTTTCCTTCACATCGGTAGCCGGCGCTTTGAATTTTTTGCGCAATACTGCAATCGCGGTTTGTAACTCACTATCGGCATCGGGCAGAAATTCGCGGGCGGTGTCGGCATCTATCCCTTTTGCGGCCAGCGATTGTTTGAGTCGCAGGCTGCCGTAGCGGCTGCTTTTGCTGTGTACAAAGGCTTCGGCAAAGCGCTCGTCTGACTGCCAGTTGCATTCGGCAAATTCTGCCAGCACACGATCGAGTTCTTCTTCACTCTCGGCATGGGGCGCGAGTTTACGTTTCAGTTCGACACGGCTGATTTCGCGGCGGGAAAGAATATCGAGCGCACGGGCGCGCAAGGATTTGGGTGGTGGCATAGTGAGGTCGGTAATGGGGAAGGGGAGTAATGCTTAGGACTTTTGTAAAGTCTTCTCGAGTATCGTTTGAGTTATCAGTCATTGGTTCCTTCCCCCGCCTTAGCGGGGGAAGGTTGGGATGGGGGTGTTTGGGTTGTGGAATCAATGTTTCTTTTAGCTCAACCAGCCACCCTTCCCCTAACCCCTTCCCGCCAGCGGGACGGGGGACAGATTCCTATTATCTCAGCCATATCCTACGATACAAACTTGTTGCAAAGGACTCTGCCTGTCTGAAAAAGTAAAACGCTTACTTTTTCAGACAGGCATTTTAATCATCAAGCCTCTTCCTGTTCTTTTTGCGGGCGCAGGTTGTCGTAGATTTCCGGCAGCGTATCAATCACCCAATCGGGGCGGGTGGCCGGGTTGGCGGAGAGTTCGGCCATATCGCCGTAGCCGTAGCTTACGCCCACGCTCAAGCAGCCGGCGGCTTTGGCAGCGAGGATATCGTTATGCGAATCGCCGACCATCAACATATTTTTCACGTCCACGCCCATCACTTCGGCAGCGTGTTGCAAGGGCAGCGGGCTGGGTTTTTTCTCGGGCAGGCTGTCGCCGCCGAGGATCAGGCTGAAGTAGTCGGCCAGCCCCAGTTGTTTCAATAATTCGGTGGCCAGGATTTCATTTTTATTGGTAATCACCGCCAGCGGGATGCCCAGTGATTTGAGCAAGCCCAAACCGGCATCGGTTTCGGGGTAGGCGCGGGTGTAAACGCTGAGGTGGTCGCGGTAATAGGTAACAAAAAAAGTAAAAGCGGTTTCCCATTCTTGCTGCGGCGCTTGTTGGTCGCGGCTGTCGGTGAGCACGCGGTGAACGAGGTTGGCAATGCCGTCGCCCACATAGCTTTCCACCGTTTTTTCCGGCAAATCGGGCAAACCGAGGTGGCGGCGGGTGGCGTTGGCGGCAGCGGCCAAATCGGCAACGGAATCGCAGAGCGTGCCGTCCAAATCAAAGGCAACGGCTTGAACGTGTTCGATGGCGGGTGTGGTCATGGCTTTATCAGTAAGAGGTTGCAGGAAGCGGGAATTATAACATTGTTGGACAGCAAAAAACGCTTGCCGGGCAAAGCGGGCAAGCGTTTGGTTTTGCAGAAATTTAGCCGGATAGGTTTTCAGACAGGCATTTGCCTTCTGGCCCCTTATTTAAATATCCAGAACAACAAAGAAATCAATGCCCCAATAATTATTGGTAACAACCATTCTAAACGGGTTGCATCGGACGGAAAGAACAGCAAGCCCTCCGGCTGTTTACGAATTCGCCTAGTCAAGTAACAGGCGTAACTTACGCTTGGGAACACGGCAAATATGGAAAATATTTTCCAAGCCGAAGCTGATGCCCAAAATTTGGTTTCGGGTGGCAGAAAGAATATTAAAAGGATGCTTGCTAAAGATAAGCCCAAACAAAGAACAGAAACGAACTTTCCTTTTTTCGGCCACGGAAAAATTGCCTCCGAAATTGGCATCACAGACAATTCTTTGCTTTTAAAAGAAAGCAGCGTCGAGTGTCCTAAGATGAAAAACAGGCAAGCAACCCCAATTAGCAAAGATGTCACCATCAGATATTCTCCAAATGCCTGTTTCGCCGACATCGGAAGCACCAAACTGTTTATCGGGTTCAGCATTACCGTTTTGCCGGATTCTTGTATCCGACAAAACGGCAATACCGAATCTGAAACGTGTCGGATTCGAGAATCCGACCTACGGCATGGGTTTCAGACAGGCATATTTGCCTGCAAACCCATTATTCCAACTCGAATGCTTTGTGCAGCACGCGGGTGGCCAATTCCATGTATTTCTCGTCGATCAATACCGAAACTTTGATTTCGGAAGTGGAAATCATCTGGATGTTGATGCCTTCTTCGGCCAGCGTACGGAACATTTTGGAAGCCACGCCCACGTGTGAACGCATGCCCAAGCCGACTACCGATACTTTGCATACGGTATCGTCGCCGTTTACTTCGGTGGCGCCCAAGCTGTCTTTCAGGCCTTTCATCAGTTCCAGCGTGGGTTTGTAATCGCCGCGCGGTACGGTGAAAGAGAAGTCGGTGGTGCCTTCGTCGCCCACGTTTTGGATGATCATATCCACTTCGATGTTGGCATCGGCTACGGTACCGAGGATTTGATAAGCGATACCGGGTTTGTCGGGCACGCCGCGCACGTTGATGCGGGCTTGGTTTTTATCGAATGCGATACCGGATACGGCAGCTCTTTCCATGTTTTCGTCCTCTTCAAAGGTAATTAATGTACCGTCGCCGCCGTCAGTCAGGCTGCTTAATACGCGCAGGCGCACTTTGTATTTGCCGGCAAATTCTACCGAGCGGATTTGCAAAACTTTGGAACCCAGGCTCGCCAGTTCCAGCATTTCTTCAAAGGTTATGGTGTCCATGCGGCGCGCTTCGGGTACCACGCGCGGGTCGGTGGTATATACGCCGTCCACATCGGTATAAATCTGGCATTCGTCGGCTTTCAGCGCGGCGGCCAAGGCGACGGCAGAGGTATCGGAACCGCCGCGACCGAGGGTGGCAATGTCGCCTTTGGAATCAATGCCTTGGAAGCCGGCCACAATCACCACGCGGCCGGCTTGTAAGTCGGCACGCATACGCTCATCGTCGATGTCTTCGATGCGCGCTTTGGTGTGTGAGCAGTCGGTTTTCACCGCCACCTGCCAGCCGGTGT
>CALFOA010000030.1 GCA_937919795.1 uncultured Neisseria sp. | reverse complement strand
GCCACCGTTACTGCCGCAGCGGCGTTTGCTGCAATAGTCTTGAAACTGTTGCTCGCTCATCACCGGTGCATTCGGATTGTGGCGGCGCTGGCGGATAACGTAGTTGTTGTAATCCGGCAAGCCGGCCATTAAGTTGGCGGCTTGGCGGATGCTCTGCCAGCGTTGGCTGAGTTTCTGCTTAAGACTCATGCTGTTCAACCTCGTTGCGGAAGGTGGCGGGTACTTCTTTGGCAGTCGGCCAAGCCACTTTGCGGGCTTTCAGGGCGACACGCAGGCCGTGGAAGGCGACAATCACCACTACCGACAAGAACAACACGGTTAAGCCGGAGTTTACATAATCGTTCCAAACAATGCGCGACATTTCCTCAGCGGTTTTAGCCGGAGCTAATATTTTGCCTTCGGCGGCAGCAGTGCTGTATTTTTGCGCGTGGGCAAGGAAGCTGATGCGCGGGTCGCTGTGGAACAGTTTTTGCAAACCGGCGAAGCAGGTTACAAACAAGATACCGCACGCAGGCACCAATGTTACCCAAACATAACGTTCGCGTTTCATCTTCACCAGCACCACGCTGCACATAATCAGCGCCACACCCGCCAGCATTTGGTTGGCGATGCCGAACAGCGGCCATAAGGAGTTGATGCCGCCCAGCGGGTCGGTGACACCGGCATGGAGGAAGTAGCCCCACAGGCTCACGCCGATAAAGGTGGCCAATAGGTTGGCGGGCAGGCTGTCGGTATTGCCGAACGGTTTGTAGAACACGCTGCCCAAGTCTTGAATCATAAAACGGGCAACGCGGGTACCGGCGTCTACTGCGGTTAAGATAAACAGGGCTTCAAACAGCAGTGCGAAGTGGTACCAGAACGCCATCATGCCGGGGCCGGCAATCAATTGGCTCATGATGTGCGCCATGCCGACCGCCAGAGTGGGTGCACCGCCGGCACGGGAAAGAATGGTGTTTTCACCCACGTCTTTGGCCATTTGCAGCAGAGTGGCTTCGGTAACCGGGAAACCCAGTTGGTTAGTAATCACCGCAGCAGCTTGCGCGGCATCGGTACCAATCAGCGCGGCCGGGCTGTTCATGGCGAAATACACGCCGGTGTCCAGCGAAGCGGCGGCGGCCAGTGCCATGATGGCGACAAAGCTTTCCATCAGCATACCGCCGTAGCCGATCATGCGTACATGGGTTTCGTTTTCCACCATTTTAGGCGTGGTGCCAGAAGAAATCAGCGCGTGGAAACCAGAAACGGCGCCACAGGCGATGGTGATAAATAGGAAGGGGAACAAGCTGCCGGAGAACACCGGGCCACTGCCGTCGATAAACTTGGTAACTGCCGGC
>CALFOA010000029.1 GCA_937919795.1 uncultured Neisseria sp. | reverse complement strand
GGGCATGGGCAGCAAAGGCATTGTGGCCTCTACCGCCGCTTTGTCGGTATTGTTGCAAGAAGGCATCGGCGACACCATCCGCATTTCGCTCACCCCCGAACCGGGCAGCCCGCGCACGCAGGAAGTGGTGGTTGGACAGGAAATTCTGCAAACCATGGGCTTGCGCTCGTTCACCCCGCTGGTTACCGCCTGCCCGGGTTGCGGCCGCACCACCAGCACCGTGTTCCAAGAACTCGCACGCGATATTCAGCAATATTTGCGCGAGCAGATGCCGGTATGGCGTTTGCAGTATCCCGGCGTGGAAAGCCTGAATGTGGCGGTGATGGGTTGCGTGGTCAACGGCCCCGGCGAGAGCAAGCTGGCCGACATCGGCATCAGCCTGCCGGGTACCGGTGAAACGCCGGTGGCGCCGGTGTATGTGGACGGCGAGCGCAAAGTTACCCTCAAAGGCGACAATATGGCGGCTGAATTTTTGCAGATTGTGCAGCAGTATGTGGCTGAAAATTACAGCGAAGGCGGTAAAAAACGCCGGCAAAGCAAAGTTATTCCGATTCAGACGGTTTAAGCTTTCAGGCAGGCATTGATGCCTGTCTGAAATATCGTGATAAAAAAATGCCTGTCTGAAAAACTCAATCATGATGCGAACAAAATAATGGGACAAAAAATCCAGGCCGTAAAAGGCATGAACGATTTGCTGCCGGTGGAACAGCGCGATTTCAAACTCACTTCCGCCTTCTGGCAAGCTTTTGAAGAAACCGTGGCACGTTGGGCTAAGCGTTATGCTTATCAGCAGATCCGTACGCCGATTTTGGAGCAGACCAAGCTGTTTGTGCGTTCCATCGGCGAAGAAACCGATGTGGTCGGCAAAGAGATGTACACTTTTTCCGATTCCAACGATTCTTTGAGCCTGAGTATGCGCCCTGAAGGTACCGCTTCTTGCCTGCGCGCGGTGGTGGAACACAATCTGTTGTATAACGGCCCGCAGAAATTATGGTATATGGGGCCGATGTTCCGCCGCGAACGCCCGCAAAAAGGACGTTACCGCCAGTTTCACCAGTTCGGTGCCGAAGCCTTGGGCTATGAAGGCCCCGATATCGATGCCGAAATCATCGCGATGTGCGCCGATTTGTGGCGTGAATTGGGTATCTTGGAACACTTAACGCTGGAGATCAACAGCTTGGGCAACGCAGAAGAGCGTGCCGCCCACCGCGCCGCTTTGGTGGGCTATCTCACCGGTTTTGCCGAGCCTGAAGCCGTGCTGGTGCTGGATGCCACCGCCGGCAAGTCGGTCCTGTTCTGCCGCGACAAGGACATCGAACGCGAAATCTGGAACGGCTACCGCTTTGGCCCGGAAGGCGCGAAAGAAACCTTCGGATTCGACGAAGCCTATTCCATCAGCGAATTTGACGAGCGCCTGCCCGACCTGCTGGCAGACCGGCATACCCTGCACATGGGGTTCGGCCGCGATGCCGCCTTTGATGCGCGGGTCAACGTGGCGCTCAATGCCTTGCGCGCGCGCTTCCGCACCGGCGTGACGGCACCGACCGTGCTGCGTGACGTGCAGGCCGTCGTGCACAACATGCGCCTCTTCAAGGACGACAGCGAAATCGCCCTGATGCGCGAGGCCGGCCTGGTCGCCTGCCAGCCGCGCCGCGCCAACTGTCCGGCAGGCTTGAGCACGCAGGGATGCTCGCACGCGCCGACAGCCAGGCGCCCCGGACGCAGGCGCTCGGCATAGCCCTTGAGCAACAGGTTGTTGGCTTCCGAACCACCGCTCGTAAACACGACCTCGCCATGCTCCGCGCCGACGGCATCGGCCACCAGATCGGAAG
>CALFOA010000028.1 GCA_937919795.1 uncultured Neisseria sp. | reverse complement strand
ACTACAGTCAGAAAGGCGATCAGGTTTTAAAAGACGGCGAGCAGTATGCGATTGCGGCTACAGGCAAAGGCAATGTAAGCGGCAGCATCGGTCTGGAAGCCTTTGGCACCGGAGGCAAAGCCAGTATGTCTGGTGAAATTGCCACTACCAAAGGTGGGAAAGTTGATAATTCTGTCAGCTACACCGATAGTAACGGACAAACCCACAGCATGAACACTTCGACCAGTCTGGCCGATATGCAAAGCCTCAATACCTCGTTCGGCAGCATCGATTCCAGCAATATCAATCAGGCATTCACGCAGACGCTCAGCGATATGCGTGACGACCAGCGCAGCCTGGAGACCGCAGCCAACAGCACGGTGTCCGGCGGTGCCCAAGCCAGCATCGATGCCAAACACCTGAGCCAAATCGGTTTGAACGACGATCGCGACAGCGCCATGAGCCAGGTAGCCTTAGCGGCGAGCGCGGCCGCCCGTTTCAGTGGCGGTGTGGCCGAAGCCATCCGTCAGGCCGCCGATCGCGGCGGCAACCTTGGGGCCGATGTCTTCCAGGCGCTGCACACGGCCAGCAGCGGCAGTACGGCGGAACAACTGGCCGCCACCGCTGCCCTGAAGGCCATTTACGATACCAGCCACGAGCAAGCGGCCAAACCCTATTCGGCCATGCTGGAGAGCCGTATGGATGTGTTGACGCATACACAGAGCTTGACGTCGGAGAACCGCTCCGCCATCGACAGCCCCATCAGTGCGGCGGATGCGCAAGGCATCGGCCGTTTCGGCAGCAATATCGATACAGGCCGTCTGAACGGCATCCAAGAGCGCATGGCCGACGGCCGGGCGGCCGGTGACAATTTGGGCCGCACCGTGCGCGACCACGAAAAAATCATGCAACACAATATGGAGGCGCGCCAAAAAGACATGCAGGAAATCATGGCCATCAATAAAACGCTGCGCGAACGAGCACCCTCTGCCAAGCTGGCCGATAATTTGGCCAGCGGCACCGCCGAAACGCTGGGTGAATTGAAGAAAGGCAATTTCGGCATCTTGCTGGAAGGCAAAGGTATGCTCACCAGCCAAACCGGCAGCGATTATGAATCCGGTAAAAACTTTGCCCTACATCCCGATACGCTCAAAATGATGGAGCGGAAAATCGAGCTGGAGGAGCGGATTAAAAACTATGATCCCAACGACACCACCAAAACCTATGATGGTGCACCGGTTGAAAGCATTATCGGTTACACCCCGTCCGAGCAACGCGATGCACCCCGGATCGATACCCGCGATGCCCCCGAACCCCGAACGGCCACAGCCGCCGCGCCGGCAGGCAGCGGCCCGATGGCTGCCCTCAAAAGCTTAATGGTCAAGGGCGAAGGCAACTACAATACGGTCAACCTGGGCGAACGGCACGGCAGCCGTGCAGCCAGCCGCAACCTGACCGATATGACCGTGGCGGAAATCCAGCGGGCGCAAGAGCGGCGCGAATTCAATGCGGTCGGCAGATACCAGATTATTCGCAGCACTTTTAATGATGGGGTAAAAGCGCTGGGGCTGAGCGGCAATGAAAAATTCACGCCGCAGCTGCAAGAACGCTTCTTTCATGACTACCTGCTCAAAAAAGCCGGTGGCGGCGATGCGCTTGCCTATCTCAACGGCCGGCACAACGATCTGAACAAGGCAATGGTGGCGATGGCCAAAGAATGGGCATCCTTCCCGGTGCCCTACGATATGCAGGGACATGTGCAACCGGTCAAAGCCGGGCAGTCGTATTACCACGGCGTCCAAGGCAATAAGGCGCACCTGAAAATCAACGAGGTGCGGATGGCGATGGTGGCGGCCAGAAACGGCAGCAAAACGTAAACAAAACGGCCTTCCCTAAGGAAGGCCGTCTGAAAAGAACCTACAGTCAAGGCAACAGATTCCAAATATGGATACACAAGCCGAGAAAAGCCATACCGACAATCAGCGCAGTAATGACAATTGCTTTACCATTTAGGCTTTTTGGCTGAATAGAATGATTTTTTTTATCACTCTTAGCCCAATAATCATCGTGGTAGACGTTAGCAGGGTCGCTTGCAATATCATTGATCCTTTGACTAAAAATGCTACGATGTGTCATTTTATTCTCCTTACAGGCCGTATAGTGTTTCAGACGGCCTCAGTAACAACATTTTAAGTTGGACTGAACAAATTATATTTGGTTTGATTTTATAACGAATCTTCGTATTTTATCAATATGTCATCTCGGTTGCCCGGGGACGGGCGCACACAGATAACGGGAGCCTTTATGAAAAAACTGATTTTAACCCTCACCGCCGCGGCTCTGTTTGTGCCGGCGTTCGCTGTGGCCAAACAACGGGCGGTGGTGGAAGACTGCCTGAAAGGCAAGCGTCAAACCCAGTCATGCTACACGCTGATTGCCAACTACTGGCAACATGCCCCCACCATCGAGCGTGTTGCCCGTGAAGAAGGTGTCGATCCCAAATGGATGAAATCGCTGATTGCCTACGAGAGCATGTATAACAGCCGGGCGGTGTCACCGGTCAAGGCCACCGGCCTCACCCAAGTCATGCCGGCAACGGCCATGGGCGAATACAGGCTGAGCCGTGACCGCCTTTACCACCCTGAAACATCGGTGCGCGCCGGTACACGTTATCTCAAAAAAATGTACAGGCAGTTCGGCCGCATGGATTTGGCGCTAGCCGCCTACAATGCCGGCCCCGGCCGCGTACAGCGCGCCGGCAACCGCATACCCAATATCGCCGAAACCCGAGCCTATGTGCGTAATGTGACGGCACTGTACGCCGCATTTGAGCAAAAAGAGCGTAAAGACGCCGCTCAAACCACCCTGCCCCAAGCCGCCGCCATTCAGACGGCCTCCCATGGCCGCGTCACACTGCCGGGCAAACCCACATACGGCCAATATGGCAAACAGCCCGGTAAAAAGCCCGACAGCCGGCCGGTAGCACAAAAACCTCCCCAAAAAACAGCCGCTGCGGCGTCAAACCGATTCCAACAGGAATCTGCCGGCCGCTTCAGCCGACAATAACCTTGGCCGCTTATATTTTTATGGGTTTGTGAATAAGAATAACGACACAAAATATGCAAAAAACGCTTTGCTTTACAACAAATCAATTATTTTAAGCAGTATTGGTTCAAATTTGATTATGATTGCTTTCGTCCATCTCAGCGGAAGACTCATGCGCTTGCAGCCCTACCCCCGCTTCCTCCACTCTTACAAACGCGATTTTGCATTTGCCACACCATAAATCCAATGACGGCTTACCCCATGCCCGGTCACCGCAGCATTGACAGACATACACCGATTTACGCTTGGCGGAGGCTTCCTGCTCACGGGCCTCTGTCAAGGCGGCTACATCAATATCGAATTGCGCGGAAAACGGCTGCATCAAAGAGGCTTCTGCGGCCGCATACGCCTCATCAAAAGACCCTGCCTGCATAATGGTCTCTACCCCTATACTAACCGTTTCTTCTTCAATGGGAGCGCTTACGCCCTTTTCTTCCGTGGCTGCCACTATTGCGTTGCACACGGCATCCGCAACCATTTCGGCAAGCTGTTCGGAAGTTCGCACTTGCGAGGATTCCGTTTTGGCATAACGATCATAGAACGGCAGTTTGTAGCCCAGCTGAGCGAATGCTATACATTGAAAATAAAATGCCCCATTCTTGATTGGGTAGTCACTCATTGCCTGCCCGGTGCGTTTTCCGCCCGGGAGTCCGGTGTTGCTGGGCATCAAACCGATGCTTTCCATTTTATCCGCCCACTCTTTGTTGTGGTAGGTGCGGTGGCTGGGCTTGCCGAATTCATACTGCCACAGGTGTACCATCTCGTGGACTATGGTCTGCATCAGCTCAAGGGGTTTGTGGGTAATGAAAAATGACGGATTCAAAGCAATCTCGTGTATTTTTCGCTTACCTTCTCCTTGCTCCCACCGATCTTCTGAAAAATACCCCATAGCATTTTTCTCGCGCTGTAACGTCAGCAGGCATGCCGGCAATTCGCTATTGAACAGACGTTCATTGAAAAAATCATAGGCATTCTGAATAAATGTGTACATCTGAATCGTCGGTTTATTACTCATTTTCATAGCCTTTTATATCGTACGATATAAAATAAATTTAAAGAAATTCTAACGGTTTAACCATGCTTGTTTAAGCCAATCCGCAGCGGCCTCATCCAGCACGTGTGCCTGCAATTGCAAATTGCCATTTGAATCGTAGCAGCGCACTGTGATGCTTCCTGTTAAGGTTTGGCATGTTTCAACCGTTGCTGTTCTTAATTTATCCCAAGCAGGCTCGGTAGCGCTTTTTACTTTCCTGCCGGCAGCTTTGAGCCTGCGGCGGTAAGCCCGTTGTTTCTCCGCAGAGTCAGCATATATGGGTTGGCGGCCTGGTTTTCGACGTTCTCCAAACATATCTACCGTCTGTTTGTCTTTTTCATCTTTCATTCTTTTAATTCCGCAATCGATCATGACTGAGTTTAGATAGACTGTTTGACAAGGCTTCTTATCTTACGAATCCGTTGCTCGCGGGAACCTCCAAATCTCCACCACCAACGCCGCACTGTTTCAAATTTATTTGGGGTGCCGTGGCTTGTTCTAAAATCAATAAAATTTCTGTTTCAATACCATGCCCCTAATCCATCGCTCGTAATTTCAAAGCAAGATAAATCTTTTCGGGGACATTTCGAACAGTAACTTTAAC
>CALFOA010000027.1 GCA_937919795.1 uncultured Neisseria sp. | reverse complement strand
CATGAGAAGTCCTGAACTCTATACCATCGCCCAAGTTGCCGATATTTTAAGCATTTCCAAAGAAACCCTGCGTCGCTGGGATAGAAACGGTACGCTGGTGCCGCAACGGCAATGCGACAATAATTACCGCCTGTATAGCAAAGAGCAACTGGAAGTTTTTGAAGAAGCACAATTGCTGTTTAACAGCCGCTGGCAGGAAGAATCACAAATCCTTCCGCAACGACCTTATCAATTGCTCGAGCTGTTTGCCGGTGCCGGCGGCTTGGCAATCGGTATGGAGCAGGCAGGCTTTGAATCGGTTTTATTAAATGAAATTGATGCGGCTGCCTGCAAAACATTACGCAAAAACCGCCCGCAATGGAACGTGGTAGAAGGCGATATTGCCAATATCGACTTCACGCCTTTTCATAATCAAATTGACATCTTATCCGGCGGCTTTCCCTGCCAAGCTTTTTCTTATGCCGGTAAAAAATTGGGATTTGAAGACACCCGAGGCACTTTGTTTTTTGAGTTTGCCCGCGCAGTAAAAGAAACCAACCCCAAAGTATTTGTCGCGGAAAATGTACGCGGCCTGTTAGCGCATGAAGAGGGTAAAACACTAGAAACCATTACCAATATTATTGATGAACTGGGCTATTATCTGGTTCCTCCTCGTGTATTGAAGGCAGTGTTCTACAAAGTACCGCAAAAGCGCGAGCGCTTGTTTCTCATCGGCATCCGTAAAGATTTAGCTAATCAAGTGGAATTCCACTGGCCGTCTCCCTATCACAGAATCCTGACCCTGCAAGACGCATTAAAAGCAGGAGAACTTTACCCCGATGATGTTCCTGCTTCCCAAGGACAAAAATATCCCCAGCGTAAAGCAGAAATTATGGAACAAGTACCGGCAGGCGGTTACTGGAAAGATTTACCGGATGATTTGCAACGCGAATATATGCAGAAAAGCTACTTTCTCGGCGGCGGTAAAACAGGCATGGCGCGCCGTCTTGCATGGGATGAACCCAGCTTAACCCTCACTTGTGCGCCAGCTCAAAAGCAAACAGAACGTTGCCACCCGGAAGAAACCCGCCCCCTAACGGTACGCGAATATGCGCGCATTCAGACATTCCCAGACGATTGGCAGTTTGAAGGTTCCTTGGGGGCGCAATACAAGCAAATCGGCAATGCCGTACCGGTTAATCTGGCTTATGCAGTTGGGCGCTCTTTAATCAAACTATTAAACGATATAGAAAATCAACGCATTGAAAATGCTGCTTAAATAATTAATGTTAATAAAATGCCTGTCTGAAAAAATATTTTCAGACAGGCATTTTTTGCCTATTCATTCACTCCCAATCCTCTACCTCCAACCCTTTCACCCGCTCAAACTCACGCACATTATGGGTAATCAACACCAATTGATTCGATAAGGCTTGGGCGGCAATCAAGGTGTCGTAGCTGCCGATGGGCTTGCCTTGCTTGGCTAAATCACTGCGGATTTTACCCGCTGTTTGTGCGTCCTGCTGTGAAAACGGCAAGATATCGAAAGCCAGTTTTTCCAGCTTGGCCAGATTTTCTGCCGTTTTTTGGCTTTTGTGCGCGCCGTAGTGCAGTTCAAACCACGTAATCGCGGACAGGGTGAAATCGGCGGGGGTGTGTTGCTTCAAGCGCTGAATAAAATCGGCGTTCTTATTCAGAATGGCAATCACGGCGTTGGTATCGAGCAGGTACTTCATTCAAAAGCACTCCAATCACGTTCTTGCTCGGCTTCTGCCCGTAGCTCTTTCACGGCCGTTTCCAAAGTGGCATCCGGCTCGCCCAAGCTGTCGAGCCAATCCCAATCGGTTACCAAGGGCTCGATAATCACTTGCTGCCCTTGCTTGCTGATTTTGACTTCTTTGCCTTCAAAGCGAAATTCTTTAGGCAGGCGAACGGCTTGTGAATTGCCGTTCCAGAATAATTTTGCAGTGGTCATGACACGCCTCCTTTCAATAGATACGAAAAGTATATATTTTTAGATTCATCATTACAAGCCGATGAAGATTCAAGGTTTTCAGACAGGCATTCCCATACTCCCAAAGAACTACCCCGCTCCACCCGTTCAGCCAATCCTCGCCCCTCACTTTGCCCCTCTGATATGCGCTTTAGGCGCATGTTTTTATTGCGCGCAATGGCATAAGCTTTTATCCGTAAAAAAG
>CALFOA010000026.1 GCA_937919795.1 uncultured Neisseria sp. | reverse complement strand
TAGGCCGCTGTGACCTCCTCGGCCACCCAGACCCGGTTCCTGCTCCCGGTGGAGGCCTGCCGCAGGATGCCCGCCTCGCTCAGGGCCGCGATGGCCGTGCGGGCGGCGGCCGGGGTGACCTCGAACCGCTCGGCGGCTATCCGGGCGTTGATGGCGGGCTTCCCCACGAGGGAGTCGGCGATCCGCCAGGCGACCGCTCGACCCTCCGCCAAGCCGCCCACCAGCCAGCCGTCGCCCTGCTGTGTCGCCACGCCCTTGATCTTGGCCTTCTTCGATTCGAGGTTGTAGGTGATCGTGTCCATCGTGTAGGGATTGGCGGCTCCTTCGGTGAAAGTGGGGTTGGTAACTGTCGGTTTGCCGTCTATCGTGTCGCGCTTGCCGTGGGCGTAGATGATCCTTTCGTCCATATTGACCCGCATGAAATCTCCCTTGAGATTCATGTTCTGGTAGTTGATATCACCCTGGTTGTAGATATAGACCGTGCGGTTGCGTACGTCGTAGTAGAGCGAGTCCTGGTTTTTGCCGCTGATGATGTCGTCGATATGGGCGATTTTGGCCGCTTGCAGATAGGAGGCGTAAGGCGAACCGGTTTTCGGGTCGACCAGACGACGCCAGCTGTAGACAAAATCTTCGGCGCTCACCGGCTCGCCATTGCTCCATTTGGCATCATCGCGCAGGCGGAAGCGCCAGACTTTGTTGTCTTTGCTTTCCCAAGATTGAGCCAGCGCCGGTTGGATTTCGCCTTTTTCATCGGTTTGCACCAAGCCGTCGAACAAATCGCGGATGATGTTGATTTCGGGGATGCCGGTAATTTGGTGCGGGTCTAAAGATTGCGGTTCGGCGGTGTTGTTGCGGGTAATCACGCTGCCCGCTTCTTTGTTTTCAGACAGGCTTTTTTTGCTGTCGCCCGCTTCTTGTTTGCCGCAGGCGGTTAATAAGGTTAATGCGCAGAGGGTGGCCAATTGCCAAGGTTTGGTTCTCATCATTCTCTCCTATTTATTGATATTTATAGCGGAAATAAAGTTTTTCGCTATATTTTTTAAACGGCCACTTTGCCGGCAATATGCGGGTGCGGGTCGTAATCGGTCAACTCGAAGTCTTCAAATTTAAAGGCAAACAAATCATTCACTTCGGGGTTGAGTTTCATCTGCGGCAGCGCGCGCGGTTCGCGGCTCAGTTGCAATTGAACTTGCTCGAAATGGTTGCTGTAAATATGCGCATCGCCGAAGGTATGGATAAACTCCCCTACTTTCAGGCCACATACCTGCGCCACCATCAGAGTGAGCAAGGCGTAGCTGGCGATGTTGAAGGGTACGCCGAGGAAAATGTCGGCGCTGCGCTGATAGAGCTGGCAGGACAATTTGCCGTCGGCCACATAAAACTGAAACAGTGCGTGGCAAGGCGGCAGCGCCATTTGGTCGATTAAGGCAGGGTTCCAAGCCGAAACGATGATGCGGCGCGAATCGGGGCTGTTTTTGATTTGCTGAATAATGTTTTGGATTTGGTCGATATGTTGACCATCCGGCGTTGGCCAGGAACGCCATTGATAGCCGTATACCGGGCCCAGTTCGCCGTTTTCGTCCGCCCATTCGTCCCAAA
>CALFOA010000025.1 GCA_937919795.1 uncultured Neisseria sp. | reverse complement strand
ATCTGTAATCCCCGAGCATAAGCAACTTATTATACGGTACTTTTCTTTTAGCCTGGGTAGGTCGGATACTTGTATCCGACAATATGCCAAATCTTACTGGTTATGGCCGAAATTTCTGCAAGGCAAACGTGTCGGATTCGAGAATCCGACCTGCTCACTTAGGCTTTGATGGCGTTATAAAATGCCTGTCTGAAAGGTTTTTCTTTCAGACAGGCATGGTTGTTTGAGATGCCGGCCGACTTGTTTTTATCGACCTTGCCGTCGGCATTTTTTGATACGGCTTGCGAGGAAAATTATCCTAATACTGCCTGCACTTTCAAAATATCATCCAGCGTTACATCCGGTTTGATGCCTTCGAATTTGATGCTGTTTTGATAGGTTTGGCCGTCTTCTCCCATGCTTTGGAAGTTAAGAATGCTTTGTTCCTGATCCCACGACAAACGGTTGTCGGTTTCGTCCAGCAACTGGGTGAACAGCAGCTTGTCTTGGTCGAAATTGAAGTTGACGATGGTGTCGTGCCCGCTGTTGCTGTCGGTGGCGAATACATAGCTGTCGCGCCCCTGTCCGCCATGCATCACATCGTCGCCGGCACCGCCGATTAAGATGTCGTTGCCTGCTTCGCCGAGCAGGGTGTCGTTGCCGCCGTTGTTGCTGCGGTCGAGGAGGTTTTGCCAGTGTGCGGTGATGAATTCGCGCACGGCGGTGTCGTCGCTGTTGCCGCCATTTTCGGTCAGATAACTTTTCAGCGCCTGATAGGAGTCGCTACCGTCTTTGTCTTTGAAACCGTAGAAACTGTGGGTGCTGATGTTGTCACCAAATAGGATATCGTTGCCGTTGTTGCCTTCGAGGGTGTCGTTAGTAGCCTTGACGGTGTAGGTAACTTTTTCACCGCCTACTTTGGTTTCGGCGCTGTTGCGTATGTCGCCGATTAAAACATCGTGCCCCATACCGCCTTGCAGCACCGCGCTTTCACCTTTGCTGTTGTCGCCGGCTTTCAGTTGGGGCGCATACGGCGCACCATCGGTATCGTTGACGCGGATGGAAAGAACGGAATAGTCGCTGTCGGGGTGCTTATTCAATACATCGTTACGCGGGCTGCCTTTGGTGCGGTTGCTGGCGTAATATTCGATGTCGGGTACGCGGCCGGTGAAGCCGGCAACGGGGGTGAAGGTGTATGCGGTTTCGGTAACGGTGATGCTGCCGACATCTTGGATTTCCACGGTTTCACCGGCTTTGGCACTGATGCCGTTCACTTCGAAGGATGTTACCCGCACGGGTTTGTCGAATGATTCGGCAAACATATCGTCAAACAGATTGCCTGCGACGGGCGTATTTTCCGGCGTCCATACGTTTTCGTCTTCATCAATCAGAATCACGCTTCCGCCGTATTTCCTGCCTACGCTGAAATCGTAGCTGTTGGTAACGGTATTGCCGTCGGCATCCGTGGTGGTCATCGAGATGCGGTGATTGCCGGCTTTCAGATCATTGAATTTGTATGTGAAATTGCCGTCTGCATCAATCAGGTTTTTCAGCTGAACAGTGCCGCCTTTGCCGTAATCTATCGTGATGCGGGCGGTTTTGGCATCCGGTTCGATTTTGCCCGTGAATGCCACGTTTTTCGAATAGCTGTGCAAAATGCCTTGATCATCAGCCTGCATAGTTTCGCCGTCGGAAACCAATTCGGCGGTTTGGTTGTTGCCGTCCAGCTTGCCGCTCATAACAGTAGAAATCGTGTTGTTTGCTTTGTCGCTTGTTTCCAGTTCAACTCGGATTTCTTGGCTTTGTGCCGACGGAATCTTCATCGCGGCGCTGAACGTGCCATCCGGATTGAGTGTCGGAGAAAGGGTGTAGGTATTTTCTTCGCTTTTGTTGTTGCTGCCCAATTTTTGGTAATGAATGAAGATTTCGGCGCCGGTACTGTCTGCGGGTACTTTTCCGGTGAATTTCAACTCTTTGTTTTTTGATTGGAAATAACGGTTTTCGGCATTGCGGCTGTCATAACCGTTTACAATCAACCATTGGTTTTCACTCATATTCGATTCTCCCTGTTTGAAACTGATTTGAAAAATACCGTAACTGCTTGGAAATTATTGGATAAAGATTTTTTACGGTTTGGGAAAACGGCAGATACGGTTTTGCCGCTCGCCTATTATCCGACTGTATATTGAATTTGCATTATAGGAAGAATCATTATCTAAAACGCATTATTATGAAATTTGGTTAAATATGCGGTATGAATGGAGAGGTGATGCCTGTCTGAAAGTTTTTTCAGACAGGCATCATCTTGGTGAGGGAGTAGTTCGTTATATTCGGGTCAAGCTCGAGTATGATGATGGTACTTTTCTTTATCAGGCGTTGATAAGCACAGGTAAAATAAAAAGCTAGAAAAAGGATAATAAGAATGAATGAAGAGTTTAGAAAAATATGTGAACAAAGTGAAACGTTAGGCAACATTTCAGGAGAATATCTTGAATATTCGGAAAAAGAATTGGGTGTTTCTTTTCCGAAAGAATATAGAGACTTTCTTCTTGAGTTTGGTGCGCTCTTAGGTAATGGGTTTGAAATTTATGGTTTGATACCGGAGGAAAATCAGGATGAGTGTCCTCTTTGGCAAAATGTGGTAACTGTTACGAAGCAAATGCGCTCTTCTAAGCAAGCGGGTACGGATAATACAAATATGATTCCCATCTCAAGTGATGGCATGGAAACAAATTATTTCATCAATAGCGGGCGTTCAGATACCGAAATATGGGCAATCACTTATGAGGAAAAGAAACTGGTAGCTTCGAGCTTGCTTGAGTTTGTTAAAATTTTCACGCAACAGGAATAGTGAGTAGGTTGGGTTAGCCTGCGTAGGTCGGATACTTGTATCCGACAATATGCCAAATCTTACCGGGTATGGTCGAAATTTCTGCAAGGCAAACGTGTCGGATTCGAGAATCCGACCTACGCACTAACAATATGTTTCAGACAGGCATTCTATTACCCGTCATCGGCAAACCACGCAAATTCGGTTATAATCGCCAACAAATGTGCATTATGATTCAATAGTATTACACCGAATATCCCGCTAAAAGGAACATCATGAAGGATCTATATCCCCATCCGATTATCGCCCGTGAGGGTTGGCCGTTTATCATCGGCGGCCTGCTGCTGAGCCTGGTACTTTCCGCCTGCTCGGGCTGGTTGGCGCTGCCGTTTTGGTTGTTCACCATTTTCGCGCTGCAATTTTTCCGCGATCCGCCGCGCCCGGTACCGCAAGATGCCGATGCCATTCTTTGCCCGGCCGACGGCCGAATTGTGGTGGTTGAGCGCACCACCGATCCCCACCGTTTCACCGAAGCGCTGAAAATCAGCGTGTTTATGAACGTCTTCAATGTGCATTCGCAACGCTCTCCCGCCGACGGTGTGCTGGACGGCGTGCAATATTATCCCGGCAAATTTCTGAACGCCGATTTAGATAAAGCCAGCGAGCAAAACGAGCGCAATGCCGTGTTGATGACCACCGAGAGCGGTCGCAAAATCACCTTCGTGCAAGTGGCCGGTTTGGTGGCGCGCCGTATTCTGTGTTACAGCCGCCCGGGCGACAAACTGCGTCGCGGCGAGCGCTACGGTTTTATCCGCTTCGGTTCGCGCGTAGACGTGTACCTGCCGATTGATGCGGTGCCGCAAGTAGCGATTGGCGACAAAGTTTCCGCCAGTTCCACCATCCTCGCCCGCCTGCCCTTGAGCGAAACCGCCGCGCCTGAAGCGCCGGCATCTAGCCAAGGCCAAGCGGCTGCGCCGGTTGAACCAAGCGCGCCCGTGCAGGTTGCGCCGGTGGCTGCCGCTGCTGCCGCACCGGTTACCGAAGCAGCGCAAGCAGCGCCGGTAGCGGAAACCGCGGCAAGCGCCGATGCACCTGCCGAGCAGCAAGTGATTGAAGAAGCGGCCGCCAAAGTACGCGCTGCGGCGGAACGCGAAACGCAGTCTTAATGCGGTAATAAGATAAAACGGCTTTCAGATGCCTGTCTGAAAGCCGTTTTTTTATGCTTTTGTTGATAGGCTGCTGACTTTGTTTTCAGACAGGCATTCTGCAAACTTTCCCCGCAGTGGCTTGTCGGCAGCCGTGCCCAACCACTACAATGGTTCTTGAATTAATTCCATCAAAAAAACGCAGCCCGATAAGGAAACCATCTTGAGCAAACGCCAACCCGATAAATCTTTAAGCCGACCCGAGCGCGTGATGCTGGTGGGCGTGATGCTCGCCGCCGATTTCAGCGGTGCCAACGAAACCCGTGAACGCGATTTTCAGGCTGCGTTGGCCGAGGCGACTGAACTGGTGGCGGCCACCGGCGGCGAATTGGTAAAAATCGAGCAGGCCAAGCGCGAGCGGGCGCATAGCGCTTTGTTTGTCGGCACCGGCAAGGCGGAGGAGTTGGCCGAGGCGGTGCGCGAACATGAAATTGAGCTGGTGGTGTTCAACCACGAATTAACGCCCACCCAAGAGCGAAATCTGGAAAAAGTGCTGCAATGCCGCGTGCTCGACCGGGTGGGGCTGATTTTGGCGATTTTCGCCCAACGCGCACAAAGCCAGGAAGGCCGTTTGCAGGTGGAATTGGCGCAGCTCACCCACCTTTCCGGCCGTTTGGTGCGCGGCTACGGCCACCTGCAAAGCCAAAAAGGCGGCATTGGCCTGAAAGGGCCGGGCGAAACCCAGTTGGAAACCGACCGCCGTTTAATCAGCCAGAAAATCACCGCTTTAAAGCGCCAGCTTAAAGATGTACAAAAACAGCGCGCTACCCGCCGCAAAGCGCGCATGAGCGGCAGTCTGAAGACTTTTGCCATTGTCGGCTACACCAATACCGGCAAATCCAGCCTGTTCAACCGCTTAACCAAGGCCGATGTGTTGGCCAAAGACCAATTGTTCGCCACGTTGGACACCACCGCCCGCCGCCTGTACCTCTCGCCGGAAGTGAGCGTGATTCTCACCGATACGGTGGGCTTCGTGCGCGACCTGCCGCACGGGCTGGTGGCGGCGTTTTCGGCCACGCTGGAAGAAACGGCGCTGGCCGATGTGTTGCTGCACATGGCCGATGCGTCGCATCCGCAAGTCGAGCGCCAGCAGGATGATGTGAATCAGGTACTGGAAGAAATCGGCGCGGGCAAGCTGCCGCAGTTGTTGGTGTTCAATAAAACCGATTTGCTGCCGCCGGAAAACCGCCCGCAAGGCATTATGCGCAATGCGGCCGGTGTGCCGGTGGCGGTGTATTTGTCGGTAAAAGAAGGCTGGGGCTTGGACGATTTGCGGTTGGCGATGGCGGAATTGGCTTTGGCGCAAACAGGCCTGTCTGAAAAGAGTGACTAGGATTGAAAGGCTTGCACCTGATTGGTTTTTATGACAAATTTACCTTATTCAGCATGTGGCAGTAGGGAGACAATATGAAGTATCTGTTACCTTTGGCAACACTGGTTTTGTTCACCGCCTGCGCCGTCACCCCCGAGCAGAAAGCGCAGCGGGCGATGGCGCAGCAGCGGCAGGAACAGGCGTTGCAGGTGGCTTTGGCCGCGCAATGCGATCGGGAAACCGCCGAGATGATGCGCCGCCAGTTCGACGGCGATACCGGTGCCAGCGAAAAAGAGCGGCAGGCTTTCCGCTTGAATTACATCGATAAAACCAACGATAAAATGTTCCAAGCCTGCTACCGTTTGGCTTGGGAAAACTACATCAATCAGCGCCGCTTGGAGCGCGCCGAGCGGATGCGTGATTTTTATGATGATTGGTATTGGGGGCCGATGCCTTATTACCGCTGGTGGTGATGTGGGAAATGCCTGTCTGAAAACTTGTTGAGCCAAGCTTTTCAGACAGGCATTCCCTGCATTGACCGCTATCACAAAAAAGCGGATAATCCACAACGATTCAATTATTTAAGGCAGCCGAAAACGGGCTGCCTAATCCTATTTAAGATTAAGAAACAGAAATATTTATGAAATCCCCCGAACTACTTCTTCCCGCCGGCGGCCTTGAGCGTATGCGCGCCGCTTACGATTTTGGCGCCGATGCGGTTTATGCCGGCAGCCCGCGCTATTCGCTGCGCGCCCGCAACAACGAATTTGCCCGTCTGCCGGTGTTGGAACAAGGTATTGCCGAAGCGCACGCGCGCGGTAAAAAATTCTTCTTAACCGTTAATACTTTGCCGCACAACAGCAAGCTGAAAACCTTTATGGCCGATATGGAACCGCTGATTGCCATGAAGCCCGACGCGCTGATTATGGCCGATCCCGGTCTGATTATGCAGGTGCGCGAGCGTTGGCCGGAAATGCCGATTCATTTATCGGTTCAGGCTAACACCACCAACTACTGGGGGGTGAAGTTCTGGCAGAAAGTCGGCGTGGAACGCATCATTCTGTCGCGGGAATTGTCGATGGACGAAATCGCCGAAATCCGCCAAGAATGCCCCGATATTGAACTGGAAGTATTCGTACACGGCGCCTTGTGCATCGCCTATTCCGGCCGCTGTTTGCTGTCGGGCTATTTCAACCACCGCGACCCCAACCAAGGCACCTGCACCAACGCCTGCCGCTGGGATTACAAAGTGCACGCTACCGTGGAAGATGAAATGGGCGATGCCAAGTTGTTGCAAGGCTTCGATTTCAACCGCGCGCAAGAAGAAGCCAATGCCGCTTTTGAAGGCATCAACGGCCAACAACGCCACCCCGCCGCCGACAAAGTGTTCCTGATTGAAGAGGGCAACCGCCCCGGCGAATACATGCCGATGATGGAAGACGAAAACGGCACTTACATCATGAATTCCAAAGATTTGCGCGCCATTGAGCAAATCGCCAAGCTCACCGAAATCGGCGTGGACAGCTTGAAAGTAGAAGGCCGCACCAAATCGGTGTATTACGTTGCCCGCGTCGCCCAAGCCTACCGCAAAGCGATTGACGATGCCGTTGCCGGCAAACCGTTTGATTACGGCTTGTTGGCCGAGCTCGAAGGCCTGGCCAACCGCGGCTACACGTCCGGTTTCTTAGAGCGTCACCAAACTCAGGACTACCAAAACTATCTGGCCGGCCATTCGCTGGCGAAGCAAAGTCAGTTTGTCGGCCAGATTATCGACATCGACAGCGAAGGCTGGGCGACGGTGGAAGTGAAAAACCGTTTTGCCGTCGGCGACACCATCGAAATCATCCACCCGCAAGGCAACCAAACGCTGGTGCTGGAAGCGATGACGCGCAAAGGCGAAGCGGTGGACGTGGCGCCGGGTAACGGTATTCAGGTGAAAATCCCGCATATGCAAGGCAAAGAGCAGGCGCTGATTGCGCGGATTATGAATCCTTGAGTTTTTCTGAAACAAGCGGAATAGGGCAAATGGAAGAACTAGAAGCGCGCATCACCGAGCTGGAAATCCGGCTCGCCTTGCAAGATGAACTGCTGCAAAGCCTGAACGATACGGTGGCCGAGTTGCGCCAAACCGCCGATTTGCAACAGGCACAACTGCGCTTGCTCTACCAGCGTCTGCAAGACAGAGGCCAGCCGGAGAGCACGACGTGGCAGGCGGCTGAGGAAGCGCCGCCGCATTATTGATGGGTGGGTTTGAGGCTTTTAGCTTCGCAGAAACTCACTTCGTTCGTTTTAGCTGCGCAGAAACTCACTTCGTTCGTTTTCAGGCAGGCATTGTGGTTTTGCGAAGCTAATAGATCTGTATTTGATTGCAAAAATTTTCAGAGCTTAATTGATTGTACGTTGGGAGTTCTGAGGGCTCCAAATGCTTCAGTAGGTACAACCTAAACATAGTTTACATTTTACCTTCAGGACATGGTTTACACTTTCAGGGTTGCGGGCGGGGAATTTCACGCCATTGGGTGAGCCGTTCCACCTTACCGGTTCGGTCATTCATCAAACCCAAAGGATGGAAGCGGTAGTCAATCCGCCACACGCCGTCACCGTAAGGCATCAGTGCAACAGCCTC
>CALFOA010000024.1 GCA_937919795.1 uncultured Neisseria sp. | reverse complement strand
CTGTTTGTCGACATGGCGCACTATGCCGGTTTGATTGCCGCCGGTGAATACCCGAATCCGGTGCCGCACGCTCACTTCACCACTTCTACCACCCATAAAACCCTGCGCGGCCCGCGCGGCGGCATCGTGTTGACCAATGATGAAGATCTGGCGAAGAAAATCAATTCCGCCATTTTCCCAAGCCTGCAAGGCGGCCCGCTGATGCACGTGATTGCGGCCAAAGCCGTTGCGTTTAAAGAAGCGCTGGAGCCGGGTTGGAAAGACTATGCCAAACAAGTGAAACTGAACGCCAAAGCAATGGCCGAAGTATTGACCGAGCGCGGTTTGCGCATTGTTTCAGGCCGTACCGAAAGCCATATGTTCTTGGTGGATTTGCGCGCCAAAAACATCACTGGTAAAGCTGCCGAAGAAGCTTTGGGCAAAGCGCACATCACCGTAAACAAAAACGCCATTCCGAACGACCCGGAAAAACCGTTCGTTACTTCCGGTGTACGCTTGGGTGCTTCAGCCATTACCAGCCGCAGCTTTGATGAAAACGATACCCGTGAGTTGGCCCATCTGATTGCTGACGTACTGGATGCGCCGAATGATGAAGCCGCCTTGAAAGCCGTGGCCGAAAAAGTACAAGCTTTGTGCGCCCGCCGCCCGGTATACGGTGCTTAAGGATTAGCGTTTACATTTGAAAAAAGCCATCCCCATGCTGAAAAGCATGGGGATGTTTGTTTGATGGGAATGCCTGTCTGAAAAGAATGTTTTCAGACAGGCATTGAATAAAAGATAAGCGATTATATCGATAATTGTGTTAGCAGGCTTGGTTTGAAGTACCGCTTAAAAATAATACCGTTGAAAACCGCGAAAAAACGGCGTTTTGCCTTGAAAACAGCGGCAAACAAGCGCAAAATACAGGCAACTTTCACAGCGTGTCGCGCAACACCGGCACGCTTTCGATTTTCTAAATAATAATTAGGACGCTCGCCAAGCGTTCCAGTCTCAACCTTGATTTCGCTAAGGATTATTGCCATGTCGCAAGAGTTACATCCCGAAACGCTGGCCATTCGCGGTGCGAAGGAACAAACTGAATACAACGAACATCAACAAGCTTTGTTTCTGACCAGCAGTTTTATGTTTGATACTGCCGCCGAAGGCGCGGCGCTGTTTTCCGGCGCCCAACCGGGCTTCACTTATAGCCGCACCGCCAACCCCACGGTAGAAGCCTTTAATAAGCGGGTAACGCTGCTGGAAGGTGCCGAGCAATCGGTATCGATGGCCACCGGCATGGCGGCGATTCAGGCGGCGATGTTGACTTTCCTCAGCGCGGGCGACCATCTGATTTGCAGCCGCAGTCTGTTTGGCACCACCATGGGTTTTGTGATGAACCACGTGACCCGTTTCGGTATCGAAGTCACTTTGGTGTCGCAAACCGACCTAGCCGAATGGCAGGCGGCGGTGCGGCCTAATACCAAAATGCTGTTTCTGGAAACACCGTCCAACCCCTTAAACGAAATCGCCGATTTGGCCGCGCTCGCCGACATCGCCCATGCCGCCGGTGCTTTGCTGGTGGTGGATAACAGTTTCTGCTCGCCCGCCTTGCAGCGCCCGTTGCTGTTGGGCGCCGATTTGTCGGTACAATCCGCCACCAAAGCCATCGACGGCCATGGCCGGGTACAGGGCGGGGTGGTTAGCGGCAGCCGCGAGTTGATGGGCAAAATCCAGATGTATATGAACAGCGCCGGTTTATCGATGTCGCCGTTTCATGCTTGGCAGTTGTTGAACGGCCTGGAAACGCTGTTTGTGCGCATGGAAAAACAATGTGCCAATGCCGATAAAATCGCCGCCTGGTTGCGCAAACAGCCGAAAGTGCTGAATGTTTATCATGCCGGTTTTGCCGATCATCCGCAGGCCGAGTTGGTGAAAAAACAGCAACGCGCCGGCGGGATTGTGGTGGCGTTTGAAGTGGAGGGCGGCCAAGAAGCGGCGTGGGCGTTGATGGATAAACTGAAAATCTTCTCGCGCACCGCCAACTTAGGCGATGTGCGTTCCACCGTTACCCACCCGTGGACCACCACACACGGCAGAATGGCGCCGGAAGACAAACTGGAATCCGGCATCCGCCAAGGCTTGTTGCGGCTGGCGGTGGGCATGGAACATGCCGATGATTTGATTGCTGATTTGGCGCAGGCAATGGCGTAATGCCTGTCTGAAACCTATTGGAAGGATGATGTTATGGATGAGGCAACGTTTGCTGCGTGGTCGATGAAAATCGGTTTAACCGTATTGATTGTGTTTTTGGGCTTTATTATCTGGGATTTGGGCAAGAAATCGCAGGCCGGTAAATTCGGCATGTTTATCTTGTTTCTGGTATTGGGACTGGGTATTTTCGGCTTTATTTTCAAAAACATCTTGGTTGAATTTTTGATGCCCAAGTAATTATTCTATGCCTGAGACCTTTGCAAAATACTTCCTAAGGCCGTTAGATACACAAGTGACGTCATT
>CALFOA010000023.1 GCA_937919795.1 uncultured Neisseria sp. | reverse complement strand
CCCTTACGCCAATAAAAAAGGTTTCTTAAATATTTTGCTGGATTCCCGCCTGCGCAGGAATGACGTCACTTTTGTATCAAGTACTTCTAAAAACTTTTTTGCAAAGGTCTCTGCCTGTCTGAAAACTTTTGCTGTCTTGCCACTTTAGTTTCTTTAAAGGGTAGGGTTAAGTAAACGTTAGTTTGTGTATGATTTTGCTTGTTTATGCGTTATAGTTTGGTCGCTATTGCAAAATGAATAATCAGCCAACAGAGGAGAAACCCCCATGCACTTTATCCCTAAACTCACCGCCGTGTGTTTGAGCGCGGCTTTATTGGCGGCACCGGCTTGGTCGGCTCCGCCTTTGAACGTGGAAAGCCAGCAGCCGAGTAAGGTTACGCGCGAGAATGCCAATGCTTGGTTGGAAATCGATCCGGCGGCGTATGGCCGTAATATCGAAGCCTTGAAGAAACACCTGAAAGGCAAGGCGCAGATTTGTGCGATTTTGAAAGCGGATGCTTATGGCAACAGCATCGATTTGCTGATGCCGGCGGTTATCCAACACGGCGTGCCGTGTATCGGTATCGGTAGCAACGAAGAGGCGAGGGTGGCGCGTGCACACGGTTATCAAGGGCGTGTGATGCGGGTGCGTACCGCTTCCCTCGGCGAAATCAAGGACGGTTTGCAATACGATATGGAAGAGTTGTTCGGTAATCGTGCGCAAGCCGAAGCGGCTGATCAGGCGTCGCAGAAAGCCGGTAAGAAATTGCGTTTTCACTTGGCTTTGAATTCGGCCGGCATGGATCGCAACGGCTTGGATTTAAGCGTACCGGGTGCGAAAGAGGATGCGGTGGCGATGACCAAACTGCCGAATCTGCACATCGTCGGCATCATGACCCACTTTCCGGTGGAAGATAAAGAAGACGTGAAAAAAGGCCTGAAAGTGTTCAAGCAAGACAGCAAATGGCTGATTCGCGCCGCCAAGCTCAACCGCAAAAAGCTGGTGTTGCACACGGCCAATTCGTTTGTGACACTGAATGTGCCGCAAGGCTGGTACGATTTGGTGCGTCCGGGCGGTATTTTGTATGGCGAGCCGGTGTATGAGCGGCCGGAATACGAATACATCATGTCGTTTAAAACCCGCGTGGCCAGCGTCAACACTTATCCGAAAGGCAGCACGGTGGGTTACGACCGCACCTTCACTTTGGAACGCGATTCGCGGCTGGCTAATTTGCCGATGGGCTATTCCGATGGCTACCGCCGCGTGTTCACCAATAAAGGCCATGTGCTGATTCGCGGCCACAAAGTACCGGTGGTCGGCAAGGTATCGATGAATACCACCATGGTGGATGTGACCGATTTCCCGGATATTCAGGCCGATGATGAAGTGGTGATTTTTGGCAAACAGGGCGGGGCGGAAATCACGCAGAGCGAAGTGGAAGAGATCAATGGTGCGCTGTTCGCCGATTTGTATACGGTATGGGGCAACTCAAATCCGAAGTTGGTGAAGCTGCAAAATACGCAGTAAGGATGACCATAAAAAACAGTCGGCAGCCGCCGGCTGTTTTTTATGGCCGCTACTGCAAAAAAAATCACTATGTTTAGCGAACTGATGACATATCTTAACGGTCTATCATGTAGTGATTAATAAATATTGGTGGTGCATCGGTTTGTACCGCCGGTGTTAGATGTAAAAAACAGAAAGAAATTCATGCGAAAACCCAGGCCTTTACTTTGGATCAGCCTCATCAGCATGTTGTTGCTGGGTCTGTCCTCTTGTGCACACAAGGCTTTTTATTATCCCGATCGTGCCGATTACGGCTCGCCCGCGCAAAACGGTTTGCGCTACGAACCGGTTACCTTTCACAGCGCCGACGGTACGGCGTTGTCCGGCTGGTTTTTGCCCGCAGTGGGTAAGGCTAAGGGCACGGTGGTGCATTTTCACGGCAATGCGCAGAATATTTCGGCGCATTTGGGCTTTGTTGACTGGCTGCCGGCGCGCGGTTTCAATGTTTTTATGTTTGATTACCGCGGTTACGGCAAGTCGGAAGGTAAGCCGAATCCGCGCGGGCTGTTTGAAGACGGCCAGGCTGCCCTCAATTATGTGCGCAGCCGCCCCGATGTGAATCCGAAAAAACTGGTGGTGTTCGGCCAGAGTTTGGGCGGCGCCAATGCGATTGGTGCAGTGGGTTCGGGCAACAAACAAGGTATTAAAGCGGTGGCGATTGAGTCCACTTTCCAATCGTATTCCGATATCGCCAACGATAAGCTGATCGGTGCCGGTGTGCTGATGAGCAATCGTTACAGCGCCGAGAAATACGTGGCCGGTATTGCACCGATTCCGCTGTTGCTGATACATGGTACCGCCGACGAAGTGATTCCTCATAAACACGGTGAGGCTTTATTTGCCGCTGCCGGAGAGCCGAAAAAACTGGTGCTGGTTGAAGGCGGTCACCACATTGAAGCCACTTCGCCGCGTTTCCAAAACCGTTATCGCGATCAATTGGATAAATTTTTTACCGCATCGTTGAAGAAATGAGCGCCGATTTAGAAACCGCTAATCAGGCGGCAGTCGAAACCCATCCGCTGCCGCCGTTTGCCCCACACAATGCCCGGCTTTTAATGCTGGGCTCTTTTCCTCCGCCGCGTGAGCGTTGGAAAATGGATTTTTACTACCCGAATTTCCAAAACGATATGTGGCGGATTTTCGGGCTGGTGTTTTTTAACGACAAAGATTATTTTGTGGCAGCAGGCGGCAAAAGTTTTAAAGAGGCGCTGCTACGCGAATTTCTGGCCGACAAAGGCATCGCCATCAGCGACACCGCCCATCAGGTGCGCCGTTTGCAGGGCAATGCTTCCGATAAATTTTTGCAGATCGTGACCCCGCTGGATTTAAGTGCTTTGCTGAGCAAACTGCCGCAATGCCGCATCATCATGACCACCGGCGAATTGGCCACCGATACCTTATTAACCCTGATGCCGCCCGATACGCCCAAGCCGAAAATCGGGGCTTATGCGGAAGCTGATTTGATAGGGCGCACGTTACATCTCTATCGTTTGCCGTCGTCTTCACGCGCCTATCCTTTGGCGTTGGAGAAAAAAGCCGAGGCGTATCGGCAGTTTTTTATTGAAATCGGGATGCTGTAAAACG
>CALFOA010000022.1 GCA_937919795.1 uncultured Neisseria sp. | reverse complement strand
ATACCGCAAAAATCCCTTCGTTGCCTTCACCCAATTCGCTGCGTTCGGAAACATGGCGCAGGCGGTCGAAGTTCATGTTGGCACCGCTGTTGACCGCAATCAGGGTTTGCCCTTGGCAGCTTTCGCGTTCGATATAGGCTTTTAAACCAGCCAGCGCCAACGCGCCGGAAGGTTCAGTGATGCTGCGGGTGTCGTCGTAAATATCTTTGAGGGCGCCGCAGATGTCGTCGGTGTCGACTAGAATAATGTCGTCCAGCAAATCCTTGCAGATGGCAAAGGTTTCCTCGCCCACCAGCTTCACCGCGGTACCGTCGGCAAACAGGCCGACATCTTTTAATTCCACCCGCTCGCCTTTGTCGATAGACTGCTTCATCGCGCAGGCATCAAAGGTTTCCACGCCGATGACCTTGATTTCCGGTCGCACGTTTTTGATAAACGCCGCCACGCCCGCCGCCAAACCGCCGCCGCCAATGGCAACAAAAATCGCATCAATCGGCTTGGGATGCTGGCGGATGATTTCCAGCCCGATGGTGCCCTGGCCGGCGATTACATAAGGATCGTCAAACGGCGGGATATAAGTTAAACCGCTCTCGGCCACCAGTTTCATCGCATGGTCATACGCATCATTATAAGAGGTGCCAGCCAGTACCACCTTGCCGCCGCGGGCTTTCACCGCGTCCACTTTAATCTGCGGCGTGGTTTCCGGCATCACGATGGTCGCTTCACAGCCCAATTTTTGCGCCGATAAAGCCACGCCCTGCGCATGGTTGCCCGCGCTGGCGGTAATCACCCCTTTGGCGAGCGCTTGTTGCGAGAGTGAGGCCATTTTATTGTAAGCGCCGCGGATTTTGAACGAAAATACCGGTTGCAAGTCTTCACATTTGAGCCAGATTCGATTATTCAAACGCTGCGACAGGCTGCGGGCGGGTTCGAGCGGGGTTTCAATGGCAACATCGTAAACGGAAGCGGTGAGGATGCGGGTGAGGTAATCGGAATGCAGATTTTTAGTCATAATAGGGCGGAATAAGAAAAGGTCTCTTATTTTGTTAAGATGGTGCAAGGAAAAGGTAAAACCATACTCTCAGAGCGGTTTTCGTGCAAGAAAAAAAGCGGTTTACGGTATAATCGGCGGCCTAAAAATCAAACAACTATTCCAAACGCACCGCCGCTCTCGGGCAATGCGTGATCACATATACGGCATCCGATGATCTATTTACCGGATAAAAACGCTTGTTATTCAAAGGTTTTTTACTTATAAAATCCTTGTTTTCTATATTTAACCATCGACAATTCATGAAAAAATACCTAACCGGCCTGATGCTGGCCGCCGCGATGACCGCTACCGCCGCCGATGCCCCAAAAGCCCCGGCAGCCGCTTCCGCCAAAACCGCTTCTGCGCCAGCCGCAACTACTGCCTCGGCTGCTAGTGCCGCCGAGGCTCAAACCGCTACGCCGCAAGTGCCCGAATTGGCGGCTACCGCTTATATCGTGCGCGATTTGCAAAGCAATCAAACCTTGGGCGCCAAAGAAGCCAATACCCAGATTGAACCGGCCGCACTCACCAAACTGATGGTGGCTTATCTGGTGTTCCAGGCGCTTGATAACGGCCAATTGAAAGCGGAGCAATCGCTTAAAGTATCGGAACATGCTTGGAAAGCCGAAGGCTCGCGGATGTTTTTGTCGCCGGATAAGCCGGTGGCGGTGGCTGATTTGCTCAAAGGCATGATTGTGCAATCGGCCAACGATGCTACGCTGACTCTGGCGGAAGCTTTGGGCGAAGGCAATGAAGCCAAATTCGTACAAAAAATGAACGACCAAGCCAAACGGCTGGGGATGCTCGACACCACTTTTAAAAACGCCACCGGCCGCGCCGAAGACGGCCATCTCTCAACCGTGAGTGATTTGGCCAAACTGGCCGGTGCCATCATCAATGATTTTCCCAAATATTACCCGCTGTTTTCGATGCGCTCGTTCACCTACAACAGCATCGAACAGCCCAACCGCAATCTGTTGCTCTACCGCGATCCCAGCGTAGACGGCATGATGAGCGGCCACTCGCCGACCGCCGGTTATAACCTCGCTTCTTCCAGCCGCCGCAACGACCGCCGCGTGGTCGCCATCGCAGTAGGCATGGAAAGCCCCGAATCGCGCGCAGCGGAAAGCAGCAAGTTACTCAACTGGGCATTGCAAGCCTTTGATACGCCTAAGCTTTACAGCGCCGGCCAGATTGTTACCCAAGTGAAAGTGTATAAAGGCGAAGCAACCGCGGTAAACGCCGGTTTCCTTGATGCCGTTTACCTCACCGTTCCGCACGGCGAAGGCAAAAACCTGAAACCGATTTTGGAAACCGAGCAACCGGTAGTCGCGCCCATCCGCAAAGGCCAAGTGCTGGGCAAGGTGAAACTGACCTACGAAGGCCAAGTGCTGGCGGAAGTGAAAGTAGCCGCACTGGATGCAGTAGAGGAAGCTGGTTTGTGGGGACGCATCCGCGATAATCTGGTGCTGTGGTGGAAGCAGTGGTTCGGTTGATTTGAGCAAAGAGTTATCTATATTAATGCCTGTCTGAAAACATTTAGCTTCAATTTGTTTTCAGGGAGGCATTATTTTAAATATTTCTGAGATAAGTTTGAGCAACTAGAACAGCCCCTTTATTAATCCTTAAAATAATGCCTGTCTGAAACCTTAATGCCACAATCTGCCACTATTCTTAATATTTTCAGACAGGCATTAACCCGCAGCCAAGCAATAACTGTATATAATCGCAAGCAAGCCTATTCACACCCTTTCAAGCGCCATGAAAAGCCAATTTCAACACATCGGTATCGTTACCCGTCCGCAAACGCCGACCGTCGAGACCTGTTTGCACGTTTTAATCGAATTTCTGCTGGAACAAAAACTCAACGTCTATATCGATGCCGACAGCGTGTCCGATGGCGTAGTGCGCCCCGAAGACCTTGAGCACTGCACGGTGACCACCAAAGAAATGCTCGGCAAGCAGTGCGATTTGGTGATTGTACTTGGCGGCGACGGTACCTTCCTTTCGGTCGCCCGCAAAGTCGCTCCCTACCGCGTACCACTGATCGGCGTGAACCAAGGCCATTTGGGTTTTCTCACCCAAGTGTCGCACGACAATATGCTTGAACAAATGCGCGGCATGCTCACCGGCAAATACAGCCATGAAGAACGCATTCTGCTGGAAGCCGATTTAATCCGCGACGGCGAAACCATCCACCGCGCGCTGGCCTTAAACGATGCAGTAATTTCGCGTGGCGGTGCCGGCCAGATGATTGAATTTGAAGTGTTTATCAACAAAGAATTTGTCTACACCCAACGCTCCGACGGCTTGATTGTCTCCACTCCCACTGGTTCCACCGCCTATGCCTTAGCCGCCGGCGGCCCGATTCTGCAAGCCAGCTTGCGTGCGCTTACATTAGTACCCATTTGCCCGCAATCGATGACCAACCGCCCGATTGCCATTCCCGACACCGGCGAAATCGACATCCTGATCACCAAAGCCGGCGACGCCCGCGTGCATTTCGACGGCCAATCCTATCTCGACATCAAAAGCATGGATAAAGTACGCCTGCGCCGCTATCGCTACAGCCTGCGTATCCTTCACCCCAGCGATTACAATTACTACACCATCCTGCGCCAGAAACTGCATTGGGGCGAGCAATTGATTTAAGCGTTAGCAATGTGGGAAGCATATACTCAGGCGGAAAACAATCGCGTTTTCCGCCTGTTTTTCTTGCCGTTTAAAGCTATAATTAAACCCCTTTTCCCCTTTCTGGATATCCCGAATGCTTTTGGCGCTTTCCCTTCGCGACTTCGTTATTGTCGATCAGCTCAATCTGGATTTCGATAACGGCTTTACCGTACTCACCGGCGAAACCGGCGCCGGTAAATCCATCACCCTCGATGCCTTAGGCCTGCTGCTGGGCGACAAAGCCGATTTCAGCCAAATCCGCCACGGCGCACCGGAAGCGCAGCTTTCCGCCTTGTTCGACATCAGCGAGTTGCCCGAGCTGCAAACCGAGTTGCGTGAGCAGGGTTTGCTGGAAGCCGACGATACCGAGCTGGCGATTCGCCGCATCATCGATGCCAAAGGTAAAAGCCGCAATTTCATCAACAATCAAGCCGCTACTTTGTCGCAGCTTAAGCAGATTGGTGAGCAGTTAATCGACATTCACGGCCAAAACGCCCACCATTCGCTGAATCAGGAAAACGCCCAACGCAAACTATTGGATGCTTTTGCCGGTGCGCTGCCGCTGGCCGAACAAGTGCAAGGTGCTTGGCAAGACTGGCAACACGCGTTATCCGCCTTAGCCGATGCGCAAAATCAGGCCGAAAGCCTGCAAATCGAGCGTGAACGGCTGGAATGGCAGCACAACGAATTGAGCCGCCTCAACCCTGCGCCCAACGAATGGGAAAGCCTCAGCCAAAGCCACGACAGCCTGGCGCACGCCGCTGAAATCCTGCAAGCTGCGCAGGAAACCGCTGAATTAATCGACGGCGACGAAGGCTTACAACGCCGCCTGTATCAATGCCAAAAAACGCTGGAACACCTCAGCAACCTGCAACCGCGCTTTGCTGAAAGCCTGCAATTATTGGCCAGCATCGAAGCCGAACTCGGCGAAGTGAGCGCCAATATGCGCGATGTGGCCGCCGATGTAGATATCCAGCCGGACGAATTGGCCGCGCAAGAAGAGCGCATGAGCGAATTGATGAGCATGGCACGCAAATACCGCATCGAGCCGGAAACCCTGCCCGC
>CALFOA010000021.1 GCA_937919795.1 uncultured Neisseria sp. | reverse complement strand
TGTTTTATAAATAAAGAATGCCTGTCTGAATCTATTTTTCAGACAGGCATTGTATTTAAAAGGATTGTTACAATATTTATTTACAATAAATAACAATAAATAACAATAAATTGAAGAATTAAAGATTCTTTGTTAGGATGAGAAACTGGCTATTTTGTTAAAATAAAAACGATTTAAAGGGTATTTAAGGAAGTTGTATGCAGATTCGACATTATTTTTATATTCTGTTTATGTTCCTTTTATCTTCCTGCCGCTATTTTTTTGAACCTGTAAATCTCGGGCGGGTGCAGTTAGGTAATAAAGAAGTTGTTCAAGGAGAAGTAAAGATTCAACAAGGCGGGAAATATTATTGGGGGTTGAAAGCGGAAAATATCTCTCTGAGCACAAGGGAAAATCTTGATTTCTTGGGTGGAACTAGAATCAATAATAAGCCGTTAGTCAAATACCCGTATGTAATCAAGGTAAGCATTAGCAACAAAAAAACCGGTAAATTGGTTTTTGAACATCTATATGTTAAAAACGGCCATTATTATAAGTTGCGAGGGCAAAAAATAGGTATGGGCGGTATGAACTTCGAGCGGGGTACTTATACCATCGTTTTTCAGGATTTTAGTGAGAAGATTCCGGAGTTTGAAAAGGTGAAAACCAGTTTTTTCTTTTCTGCGGATAATGAAAAAATATAAATAAGCCTAGCCTGCGTGAGTAGGGTGCCGTGCCTTAAGGCACGCACGCGTTGCTTGAGATCTATTATCGTGCGCGTAACTTGTGTGCCACACAACTATCAAAATTTTTAAGCCTGTCTGAAAACTTTTCTTTCAGACAGGCTTTTATATTAGATTAACCGCAATGTTCAGACAGCTAGACCATCGATATGCGGATATAAAGTCGATTCAATTAATTAAGAGCCGATAAGTTAATGCCTGTCTGAAAAAACAAGCTTAACGATAAGAACTGCTTTGTGCGTTTGGCATCACGAACCACAGCACCAGATACACCAGAATACCGGGCACGGCGACGCTGGCGCAGGAAATAATCACAAACAGCAGGCGAGTGAGGAAGGGGCTCCAGCCGAGGTATTCGGCAATGCCGCCCATTACGCCGGCGATCATGCGGTGGTTATAAGAGCGGTGTAATTTGGCTAAGCGGGGTGCGGACATCTCAAGCTCCTTTTGGGTGAACAGTATGATTGGATGACGATAAGATGGGGCGCGGGGTTGTTTTTTCAGTAGGGGAAGTAGAAGTTTGATGTTTTTTTACGTTATGCCTGTCTGAAAAAACTGGATTATGCTTAAAACACTATACCGAAGGGTGAAACTCGGTGTGTACCGTTAAGCCATCGTAAGCCAGTGCAATGCCTTCGGGGCAGCGTTCGTTCCAAATATCGTAATCGACGGTGTGATCCATGTGGATGAGATAGGTTTGGCGTGCGCCAAGCCGTTGCGAGAGTTCCCATGCCTGCTCCATGCTGAGGTGGCTGAACGACGGGGCTTCGCGCAAAGCGTCGAGGAACAGGTATTCTACGCCGGCCAATCCGGCTTCGGCTTCGGAGGTGAGGCTGCTGATGTCGGTGGCCCAGGCGATATTACCGATGCGGTAAACGGTGCTTTGCATGCGGCCGTGCGGGCAGTCGTAGCCTTGAATCGGCACGCCGTTGGCAGCCAACCCACCGTCGGGTAACAGGTTGGGCAGCAACACGGGGCGGTGCCAGAATTCGCCGGGCGGCAGGAAGGCGTAGCTGTAACTGTGGTGCAGCGCGGCGAGGGTGGCCGGGTTGCCGTACACGGGAATCGGGGTTTTCAGGCGTTCGCAATAGGCGCGTAAGTCGTCGATACCGTTGATATGGTCGGAATGTGGATGGGTATAGAGTACGCCGTCTACTTGATCGATTCCGGCCGCCAGCGCTTGTCGCCGTAAGTCGGGGCCGCTGTCGATCAGCCATTGCTGCCCGCCGATGCGCAGCAGGGCGCTGCAACGCAAACGCTGATTGCGCACGGAAGGGCTGCGGCATACGGCGCAGGTACAGCCTACGGTGGGAACGCCGGTGGCGTTGCCGCAGCCCAATACGGTGAGGGAAACAGGAATGTAGGTCATCTTGGTTTATTCGGTTTTTTCAGACAGGCATTTTTCAGCATGTTTGGGATT
>CALFOA010000020.1 GCA_937919795.1 uncultured Neisseria sp. | reverse complement strand
CGATCTAAGCCCGAGTATGACGTAAATTTTAAAATGCCCTTAAGCGTTTTTCTAAAACCATAATGCCTGTCTGAAAAAACACCATGCCCATCGATTTTACCCGCCCCCTGCTCGCCATCGACACCAGCACCAGCTACCTTTCGCTGGCCTTGCACGCCAACGGCCGTTTGTTGAGCCGCCATCTGGAAGCCGGCAACCGCCAATCCGAATGGATACTGCCGCAGATTCAGGAATTGTTTGCCGAAGCCGGCATCCAAGCCGCCGATTTGGCCGCGATTGTGTATGCCCAAGGCCCCGGCGCGTTTACCGGGCTGCGCATCGGCATCGGCGTGGCGCAAGGTTTAGCCGCGCCATTCGACACCCCGTTAATCGGCGTGCCCTGCCTTGATGCCGTGGCTTCATTATTAAGCGCTGATTGCGTGCTGGCCGCTACCGACGCGCGCATGGGCGAAGTGTTTTACGCTTGGTTTAACACCCAAACCCACGAGCGTTTAAGCGACTACCGTGTCGGCGCAGCCGCCTCTATCGAAGTCCTCGCCGGAGCGGTACAGCCGCAAGGCATCGGCAACGCCTTCAGCCTCGCCGATGCACCGCCCTTCCCCGGCCGCGCCGATATGCCCACCGCCGACGATTACCTCGCGCTGGCGCAAAGCGGTCGCTATCCCGCCACCCGCGCCGATGCAGCCCAGCTTTTGTATGTACGCGATAAAATTGCGCTCACTGCCCGCGAGCAGGCCGAGCGCAAACAAAATACTGCCAGCTAAATCAAAATGACAGCCTTCATCCTCCGCCCCGCCACCGCAGCCGACTGCGAAATACTGGCCGCCATCGACCAAGCCGGAAATCCCTCGCCTTGGTCGGCCACCCAATTTGCCTCGGCGCTGGCAGACAAACACACTTCGGTTTATCTGGCTGAATCGGCGACAGAAATTTTGGGCTTTATCGTTTGGCAACAACTGTTTGAAGAAGCCGAACTGCACCTGATTGCCACTGCGCCCGCCGCCCGCCGCCAAGGCATAGCCGCCGCTTTGATGTCGCTCTGGCTGCAACACAGCGCTCAAAACGGCGTACAACGGCTGATACTGGAAGTGCGCGCTGGCAATGAAGCCGCACAAGCGCTGTACCGCCGCTACGGTTTTGCCGAAAGCGGCCGCCGCCCCGGCTATTACCGCACCGCCGATGGACGCGAAGACGCCGTTATCATGGAGAAATTATGTTAAGCAGCCGCTACCTCTACTTGCACGAAGCTCTGGGCTTGGGGCCGATGTGGTTGAACCGCGATGCCAAAGTGCTGGCCGCCGCCCCGCCCGCCGAACGTACTGCCTCGCCCGTTGCCGCGCCCAAAGCGGCGCCCGCTTCCGTTGCCCCTGCTGCCGAAACGCCGCGCGAGCCGGTACCTGCCGCCGCGCATCATCACAATCCCACACCCGCTGCCCCTGCCGCACCTGTCAACAGCGCGCGTGCCGCCGCTTTAGCCGCAGTCGGCAGCCGCATCGGCGCTTATGAAGAAAGAGCGCAAGAAAACCTCCCCGCCGAAAAAGCGCCGGCCGAAGTCCTGCCCCCCGCACACGACACCGCCTATTACCTCGAAGCCCTCGCGGGCAGCATCAGCCCCGCCAAACTGATGGTGGTGAGCATCTGCCCCGCGCCGCAGGATAAAGTGGCGGGCAAACTGTTCAGCGGCACTGCGGGCGAGCTGCTCGACAATATGCTGACCGCCATCGGCCTATCCGCCGCCGACGCACACAAAACCAGCTGGCTGGAGCTGCCCACTTATGAAGCCGAGCCACCGGCAGCAATCGTTGAACGCGCACTGCCGCGTATGCAGGCCGAATGTGCACTCAGCCAGCCGCAAGCCCTGCTGCTGCTCGGCCGCTTCTTCACCGCCGCCGAACGCCAACCATTGATCCAAAGCTTGGCCGGAGAGTTGCCGGTGTTTTACGTACCCCACCCCGCCCAATTGCTGCGCCAGCCGCAGTTAAAAGCCGAAGCGTGGGCGGAATTGAAAAAATTGCGCGCCCTATTGTGAGGATTTTTTAAGCAATATGCCTGTCTGAAAGATAAAGTACCTTTCACCGTGTACTCAATTGATTCAAACAGGAGTTGTGATGAAAAAATTTTGGGAAACTTATACTAAAAATGACCTTATGCTGGCCGAATCCGGTAAACCGCATAGCAAAGCCTATCTCATCATTTCTTTTGCCACCTTCTTCATTCTGTATATCGGCAATATTGTTTTAAGTCTCTACGTGATTGATCCAAAATATTACTTTGATGATGAACGTTTTCTTTCCTTTGGCAGCATATTCATCATCACATGGATAGTGACCGAGCTTGCCTATTGGCAATATTGCAAAAATTGGCAACGGAAAAATCAAGAAAAGCAGTAGCCACTTGCTCAACCCCTCTGATCTAAAATGCCTGTCTGAATATGAAAAACACACCTCATTTTCCGGCATTGTCAAATTCAATCCCCCTTTTTTACACACCTGAAGGAAACGAAGTCCACTATGGATTCTCGCTAAAGATATTACGAGATAATCCTTTGGAATAAACTTTTTTCCTTTCCCTCTCCTTATTTATTTTTATTAAATTTTGTTATAACATAACACTTTCATTTATCTCCTCACCTAAGGAATTTTCATTCATGAAAGTAAAACAGCTGTTCTTAGTCGGTTTAATCCTCAGTACTTCCGCCGCCCATGCCCATCGCGTTTGGGTAACCAGCAACCACACTCACGGAGGAGAAGTTTTGAAAGCAGAATTGGGTTATGGTGAATTTCCTGAATTAGAACCGATTGCGAAAGACCGTTTGCACATTTTCCGCAAGCCTATGCAGCTGATTACAGAACGTGGCAAAGAAGATTTGCAACAAAAAGGCCAATACAATTATCAATACGAAAGCAAAAAACCGGTTAAAGACGGCAGCTATCTGGTGGCCGCCGAATATCAACCGACTTTCTGGTCGAAAAACAAAGAAGGCTGGAAACAGACGGATATGAAAGCGATGCCGGATGCTGAGTATTGCGAACAAACCCGCATGTACGGCAAAAATGTGGTCAATGTCGGCCATGACAGTGCCGATACCAAAGTAGTTACCCGCCCGATCGGCCACGGTTTGGAAATCGTGCCAATGGATAACCCCGCCAATATTCATGTTGGCGAGCGTTTTAAAGTAAAAGTATTGTTTAACGGCGAACCGCTACCTAATACGGTGCTCACCGCCACTTTCGACGGCTTTGATACCAGCGACCGCAGCAAAACGCATAAAGTGGAAGCGCAAGCGTTTTATGATAAAACCGGCGATGATGGTACGGTAGAGATTATTCCGCTACGCCAAGGCTTCTGGAAAGCCAATGTCGAGCATAAGGTAGACTATGCCGACCAAAAAATCTGCCAAAAACTTTCCAGCTACAGTACACTCACTTTCCAAATCGGCCATCAAGCGCATTGATTCAATATAAGCCAAACAAAATGCCTGTCTGAAAACTCTCGTTTTCAGACAGGCATTTTCTATTTTGCAGGCTTATTTACAAGAAATACCCATAATATTGGGGTTGTCGCCTGATGATAATTTGATACGGCACACTGTACCGGTAGAACCGGAAACCACGGCGCTATCACCGCTACGGCTAATGCTAATCGGCTCTTTCACCCCCATTGAAACTGAAGTTTGTGCAATGCTGTCTGACAAAGCAGCCGGCAAGCCAGAGCTGTTTTCCTTGATGTTGATTTTTTTCTCTTTAGCTTGAACGCCTGCGCTGGCAGCCAAAACCAACATGGTCAGCAAAGCAGTGGTGGTGCGTTTATTCATGGTTATATTCCTTATCTGGATGCAGTACAAAAGCTGTACTTACGGCTCCTATATTAAGCCATATCCGTGACAATCCAAGCTTTTTTCATAAAATTTACCGATTTTCGCTAGGAGTGATGCAGCAAACATACACTTATGTATGGAAAATGCCTGTCTGAAAAATAACGGTCTCCCGATTTTTCAGACAGGCATTGTTCACCATTACCAATTAACGGCGATGTTGACTACGGCTCCGCTTTTTTGCTGCTTTCTTCTTAACCGCTTTTTTCTTCACTACTTTGCGTGCAGGCTCAGCAGTGGCAGCCGCTGCTTCGGCAGCATAGTCATAATCTTCACTTGCTTGCTCTGATGCTTCATCACTCTCACTATTCTGCGCTTTAAACGCTTCAATCAATTCTTTAAGGCTAACCGATTCTGAAGCTTTCGGCTGATAAGTAAACACCGGATTACCGAAACGGCTCATGGCCAAGCTCATATCAATATTGAAGGCTTTCTCCGTACCGTTCATTTGTACGTAACTGCGTCTACCAACCATACGGCCTTTGCGGTCTAAGTACAAACTTTCAACCATCGGCGCACCCAACCATTCATTGGTTTGCGCAGCGGCAAAGGATGCGCTGCCTTTCATATCTTCAAAAGCACTGCGTACCTTATCATATCCCTCACGGGTTGAGCCTTCATCGCGTCCCGCAATCTCCAAACGTGTTAGCTCTTCATTGAAGCCGTTGAAAAAGGCTTGGTAGTAAGTGTCGAGGTTTTTATCTGTCAAGATAATGCGAATATGATAGCGTGCACCAACCCGCTTACCAAATTCATCTATTTCATCCAAACGGAACTGATCGGCCGGGAGACTGTTATAGGCGGTATAAGCACTCTTTACCACCGCTTTCAATGTACTTTTGAGCGGAATTTCTTTATTTTCTACATCTGCCCAATTGAAACGGAAAGACTGATTTACCATCCGCGTCCGCATCGCCGGATCTTTGATCAGGAAGTTCAATACCATCGGAATGGAAGACGGTGTATCCACGGAAACACTCATATCATTGCCGTCCAATAAAATCGGCATCTTAACGCTGCTGAACTCATTGCGCGCTTTGATTTGTAATTCCGGAACGATTTCGATTTTTTTCGCGCGCAAGTCCACCGCACCATTAAATTTCAAACGGCTCTCGTGCAAATAACGCTCTACCCCAGGATACTTCTGCAAACCATCGGTAATCTCCTTGCCCCAATCCGTTTTTTCCATTTCGTAATCGTGCTCGACATATTCAGATTCAGATTGTTCTTCTTCATGCTCAACAGCAGTTTTAGACGCTTCTATTGCTTTTTCTGCTTCTACCGCAGCAGTCTCGGCAGCAGAAGCAGCTTCAGCTGCTAAGGATTCAGATGATTTATTCTCGGTAGCCGCTACCTCAGCCTCAACTTTAGGTGCTACGCCTTTATCTTTATCGCTCAAAAATGCGCGCACTTCTCCGTCGAAATTGTAACTGTAGTCTTTAGTTAGACTGCGTTCAGTAGAAATCTTCACCATTTCGCTCGGGCTTTTACCGTCCAAGCTGCTACACGCACTCAAACCAACAGCCGCAACCAAAGCTGCCAATAAGGTTTTTTTCATGAATATCGCTCCCAATTTAACTTTAAATCAAACACACCGGTTTACTGCAAAATTTTGTTAAGAACGCATCTTACCATTAATTTAGCTGAAATAAAATTCTAGTTTGAAATTCGTTATAATAAGCTTTTCTTCCGTATCACTACTCTGCTCCATGCCTCATACCGTTACCTTAGTTTCTCAACAAGAGTCCTTCACTGCAGTAGACGGTGAATCGATTTTAGCCGCTGCCAAACAACAAGGCTTGAACCTGCCTCATTCCTGCCAAAGCGGCATTTGTGGGCAATGCAAAGCCCGTTTGTTAAAAGGTAAAACTGGCGTATGGCAACCACATTTTGAAATGGCATTGAGCGAACAAGAAGCGCAAAACGGCTATATTTTATTGTGCTGTAGCATGGCTGAAAGTGATTTAGAAGTTGAGATGCCCGGATATGGAGGAGCCGATGCGTTGCCGGTAAAAACCGTGCCTTCACGGGTGGCCAACATTGAATATCTGGCCGATACCGCTATTGTGTCGTTAGATTTACCCAAAACCGCCTCTTTTGCTTTTCACGCCGGGCAATATATCGATATTCTGCTCAAAGGCGGTGCTACCCGCAGCTATTCACTGGCAAGCCATCCCAATCACCCCGAACGCTTGGAATTACATATCCGCCACCATCCGGGTGGCTTGTTCAGCCAAATGCTGTTCAGCGACCATCCGCAAATCATCGAAAAAAGTATCTTGCGTATTCGCGGCCCACTGGGTAAGGCGGCTCCGCTCGATGCTAATCTTCCTCTGATTATTTTGGCAACCGGTACCGGTTTTGCGCCGGTACAAAGCCTACTACTGCAATTCATTGATAAACATCCCTCTCAACGCATTCATCTTTATTGGGGTGGGCGCCATTTAGAAGACTTATACCGTTTTGCAGAAGTCGAAGAATGGATAAGCCGTTTACCTCATGCTTCGTTTACCCCCGTATTATCCCGCCCTGATGACAATTGGCGTGGTGCTCGCGGCTATGTACAAACCCATGCTGCCGCCGATTATCCGGATATGACACAAATCTGTGTTTATGCCTGCGGATCTGCCGCTATGATAGAGAGCGCTTATGATTTATTTTCTACCCACCATCAATTAGCCGCCGAACACTTTTTCTCTGATGTGTTTACCCCAGCATGAAACTATAAACGCCGTGGCGGAAATAAAGTTTTTTCGCTATAAACATGCAAATACCGTCAAATAGGCGATATTTTTTATGTTTCCCTTCTTTTCTGAACTGATACTCTGTTGACCTGCATCAAAGCCCATCTCATCGGTTGTTTATAGAATACGCTCAAACTATTGTATAACCATTTCAGCAGGATAACTTTAGGCATTAGTCATCAAAACCTTGCCGATTGTTTATCCGCTACCACAAAAAATCCGGGAGCAACGCATGGAACTAATTGGCGAATTATTTAAATCACCCGTAGGCATCCTTTCCTTTGTCACAATCTTCGTGGTGATTGTTATTGCAGCATTCTTATTCTTTTGGGTCAAAAAACAAGCCGACAAAGGCCCGACTAGTTAATAATTAATACTGATTTTCCTCTTGATGTGTGTGTGTTTGGGTGTGGCGAAAGCCACACCTTTTTTTCTCTGCATTTCGCGTGTTAAAAAGTTTTCAGACAGGCATTCGGCTCTAACAATAAACCGGCCTGCGGAAATATTCCACAGGCCGGTTTTAAAACATCAAATACTGTTGCCGCTCTTACACCTTATTAGTGAGTAAATGCAAAGCTTCCCGGTATTTTTCCACCGTTTTTTCAATCACTTCCGCCGGAACGCGCGGCGCCGGTGCCTGTTTGTTCCAACCGCTTTGCTCCAACCAATCCCGGATAAACTGTTTATCAAACGACGGTGGATTGGTACCCACTTGATATTGATCGGCCGGCCAGAAACGGCTGGAATCCGGGGTCAATACTTCATCCATCAGCGTCAGCACACCATTTTCATCGATACCGAACTCAAACTTGGTATCGCAAATGATGATGCCGCGGGTTTTCGCATATTCCGCCGCTTCGCTATATAAGCGGATGGCTTTCTCGCGCACTTCAGCCGCCAATTCCTTGCCAATAATCTGCTCGCAGGCTTCATAACTGATGTTTTCGTCATGATCGCCTACTTCCGCTTTGGTGGATGGGGTAAAAATCACCTCGGGCAATTGCTGTGCTTCCTGCATTCCGGACGGCAAGCTGATACCGCATACCGCACCGGTTTTCTGATAATCTTTCCAGCCGCTGCCCGCCAGATAGCCGCGTACAATCGCCTCTACTTTTACCGGCGTCAGCTTCTTCGCCACCACCGCGCGTTTAGCCAACAAATCAGCTTCGGCTGCGGGCAATACATCGTAAACGGTATCGCCGGTAAAATGATTCGGCATAATATGTGCCAATTTATCAAACCAGAAATTTGAAATTTGGGTGAGGATTTCGCCTTTTCCCGGCACAGGATCGTCCAGAATTACATCGAACGCGGAAAGACGGTCGGATGCCACCATCAACATGCGTTGGCTGTCGATTTCATACAGATCGCGGACTTTACCGGAATAGATTTTTTTCAAGCTGATATCGGCCATGATTACCTTCTTATACAGTAGTTTGCCAAAGTGATTATTCTAACAAATTTTGCTTTGTCTTCGTGGCTATTTTATTGCGGAAGGCAAAACAAAACGCATACCCGAAAATATGCGTTTTCACTGATAAAATGATTACAAATCTGCTTACAAAGCCGCTAATACCGCTTCGTAATCCGGCTCTTCGGTAATTTCCGGTACCAACTGGCTGTACACTACTTGATTGTTTTCATTCAGCACTACTACCGCACGCGCAGTTAAACCGGCCAATGGCCCGCCAACCAACGCCACGCCGTAATCTTGCGCAAACGGGCTGCGGAAAGCGGAAAGCATCACCACGTTTTCAATGCCTTCGGCGCCGCAGAACCGACTTTGTGCAAACGGCAAATCCTGAGAAACACACAATACCGCGGTGTTGGCCAAAGATGCCGCTTTTTCGTTAAACTTGCGCACAGATGCCGCGAGATCGGAAGAGCGTC
>CALFOA010000019.1 GCA_937919795.1 uncultured Neisseria sp. | reverse complement strand
TACGAGATCATCAAGTGTGACTGGAGTTCAGACGTGTGCTCTTCCGATCTCGTAATCGAACAACTGCGCCGCGCCCGCCCCGAAGCACGCTATCTGGAACTGGTGCACCGTCTCGACAAAGACACCAGCGGCTTACTGATGATTGCCAAAAAACGCAGCGCCTTGGTGAAACTGCACGAAGCCATCCGCAACGACCACCCGAAAAAAATGTATCTGGCGCTGGGTGTCGGCAAGCTGGCGGCCGATAAATTGCAGGTGAAACTGCCGCTGTTTAAATACACCGGTGCACAAGGTGAGAAAATGGTGCGGGTGAGCGAAGACGGCCAATCGGCGCACACCATTTTCCGCGTGCTCGCCCGTTTCAACAACGCCCTGCTGCATCAGGCAGGCCTGTCTGAACTAAGCTTGGTGGAAGCGACTTTAAAAACCGGCCGCACCCACCAAATCCGCGTGCACCTGCAATCGCAAAACTGCCCGATTGCCGGCGACGAACGCTACGGCGATTATCAAGCCAACAAGCGTTTGCAGAAGCTCGGCCTAAAAAGAATGTTTCTGCACGCCGCCGAATTGCGGCTAGCACACCCCTTGAGCGGCGAACCGCTGCTGCTGCGGGCGGAATTGCCGGCGGAATTGCAACAACTGATTGATCGCTTATCAGCAGCGGAACAATCGCAGATTAAGCAACCCTAAATGTTTTCAGACAGGCCTGTCTGAAAACATTTCATTCAAAATTGATTCGTAGGAAAACATTATGCCCAGTATTCTGATTACCGGCTGCTCGAGCGGCATCGGTTACAACACCGCTAAATTTCTCCACCAAATGGGCTGGCGCGTTTTTGCCAGTTGCCGCAAAGCGGAAGACGTCGAGCGCTTGAAAGCCGAGGGTTTTGCCGATGCACTGCAATTGGATGTGGCCGACAGCGACAGCATCAATGCCGCTTTTGAAAGCGTATTGGCCGCTACCGGCGGCTCGCTGGATGCGCTGTTTTCCAACGCCGGTTACGGCCAGGTCGGCGCGGTGGAAGACATTTCGCGCACCGCGTTGCGCGAGCAGTTTGAAACCAATATTTTCGGCGCCTGGCAGTGCATCACGCTGGCGATGAAGGTGTTCCGCCGCCAAGGCCACGGCCGTATTTTGGTGAACAGCAGCATTCTGGGCTTTGCCGCCATGCCCTGGCGCGGCGCGTACAACAGCACCAAATATGCACTGGAAGGCATGTGCGACACCTTGCGCCAAGAAGTACACGGCAGCAATATTCATGTGAGCCTGGTCGAACCCGGCCCGATTGCCACCCGCTTCCGCGATAACGCCTTGATTAAATTTGAGGAACACATCGATATCGACGGCAGCTTCCACGCCGCCGCCTACCACCGCCAGCTCAAACGCTTGAAAACCAGCGGCGCGGTCGCCCCGTTTACCTTGAGTTCGCCGAGCTGCGCGGTGGTCTGCGTGCGTGCGCTCACCGCCAAACGGCCGAAAGCGCGCTACCGCGTGACCTTCCCCACCGTGTTGTTCTGGTATCTGAAACGCGTTCTACCGACTTCAGCACTCGACTACTTCTCGCGTAAAGCGGTGGAAGACCAAGGCAAATGAGTTCGCCGCTGCTCTATTTAGCCTCCGGCAGCCCGCGCCGCCGCGAGATACTCGAAAGCTTAGGCTACCGCATCGAGCGTTTGACCGCCGATATCGACGAAACGCCGCACGAAGGCGAAGCCGCTTACGATTATGTGCTGCGGATGGCCTGCGAGAAAAATACTGCCGCCCTCACCCGCTGGCATCAGCAACACCCGTCGCCGCCCGCTACGCCGGTACTCACCGCTGACACCACCGTAGCGCTCGATAACCATATTCTCGGCAAACCGGAAAACGCCGAGGCCGCGCGCCGGATGTTACAAGCCCTTTCCGGCCGTACCCATCAGGTGTTAACCGCCGTTTGCCTGTATCACAACGGCTCGCGCGAGAGCGTGGTGCAAACCAGCGACGTGCAGTTTAAAAGCCTGAGCGATGCCGAAATCGACGCCTATATCGCCGGCGGCGAACCTTTAGACAAAGCCGGTGCTTACGGCATTCAGGGGCTGGGCGGCGTGTTTGTGCAACATCTGCAAGGCAGCTTTACCGGCGTGATGGGGCTGCCGGTGTTTGAAAGCTGCGGCTTATTGCAAAACAGCGGCTATCCCGTGCCGCCGTTTGCCTGACCTTATAAGAGAGTTAATATGTCGCCACAACTGATTATCTTCGACTGGGACGGCACCCTCGCCGACACCACTGCGCCGATTATCCGCACCATGCAGGCGGCGTTTCAAGAATGCGGCTGGCCGCCGCCGGCCGATGGGGCGGTCAAACCTTTAATCGGCAACAGCTTGGCCGGTATCATCGCCCGCCTGCTGCCCGAAGGCAATGCCGCGCAACAAGCGGCGGTGGCGCGGGCTTACAGTTTGAGCACTTTGAACCCGAACAATCAAAACATGATGCTGTTCGCCGATGCGCTGCCCTGTTTGGATGCTTTAAAGCAAAAAGGCTATTGGCTGGCGGTGGCCACCGGCAAAGGCCGCAGCGGCCTCGACGGCGCGATTGCGCAAACCGGCACCGCTCACTACTGGCTCGCCACCCGCTGCGCCAGCGAATGCCCGCCGAAACCTGCGCCCGATATGGTGCTGGAATTATGCGACGAATTAGGCGTTGCCCCTGCCGATGCGCTGGTCATCGGCGATACTACTTACGATTTGGACATGGCCGCCTATGCCGGTTGCCGCGCAGTGGCGGTGAGCACCGGCGCCCACACTGTCGAAATGCTGTCGCAATCGCCGCATATGGCGCTGCTTTCCAGTTTATCGGAACTACCTGCCTTGCTAGATAACTTATAAATAAATGCCTGTCTGAAAAACCTATCCGATAGCAAAACGGTTTTCAGACAGGCATCCATCGCCTACAATACCCACTTACTCACCAGAAACTGCTTAATCATGAACTACAACATCCGCCGCGATAACGACGCACCACCGCCAAACGATCCGCAACACACCCCATTCGCCCCACAAGCTGCCGCTGCCGAATCAAGCTGGGAGCGGCAAACCCTGCGCGAGTTGTTGCTCTCCGCACAGCAGGAACAACGACGCGCCCGTTTATGGCGCAACATCTGGCGCGGTGTCGGCGTGATGATGGTGCTGTCGGTATTGGTGAGCATGCGCAGTTGCGGCAGTGCCGGCAGCGAGAGCAAAAGTGTTTCCGGCGACCACACCGCTATGATTGAATTAAACGGCGAAATCGGCGGCGGTTATCAAGACCAAGTGGCCATGTTACGCGATAGTCTGGAAGCCGCGTATAAAAACAAACAGGTAAAAGGCATCATCATCCGTGCCAACAGCCCCGGCGGCTCTCCGGTAGTCTCCAACACCGCCTTTGCCGAAGTCCGCCGCTTGAAAGCCATGCACCCGAAAGTGCCGGTTTACGTGGTGGCGGAAGACATGTGTGCTTCGGGTTGCTACTACATCGCGGCGGCGGCCGATAAAATTTATGCCGACCCCTCCAGCTTGGTCGGCAGCATCGGCGTCATCGGCGGTGGCTTCGACTTCACCGGCCTGATGGACAAACTCGGCATCAAACGCCGCCTGCGCACCGCCGGCGACAACAAAGGCATGGGCGATCCGTTCAGCCCGGAAACCCCCGAGCAGCAAGCCATCTGGCAAGCGATGCTGAAAGACATCCACAGCGAATTTATCCAAGCAGTAAAAACCGGCCGCGGCAATCGCTTGCTGGATAAGCAGTATCCCGACGTATTCAGCGGCCGCATCTATACCGGCTTGGAAGCGAAAAAAGTTGGTTTGGTAGACGACTTTGGCAATATTTACAGTGTCGCCCGTGATGTGGTGCAAGCGCCCGAGATTGTGGATTACACCGTGCAAGACGACAATTTCTCTAAATTAATTAGCCGCCGCCTCGGCAGCGAAATGGAACAGAGCGTGCGCCGGGTGATTGAAGAAAAAGGCTGGTAAACCTTTTTCAGACAGGCATTTATTACCCCGCAATTGTTTTTTCAGACAGGCCTATTATGTATTCCTTTATTCGCCCTTTGCTGTTCCGCCTCGATGCCGAACAAGCCCACCACCTCACGCTGAACGCGCTGCAAAAAGCGCAGCAATACAAGCTGCTGCCCGCGGCCCCCGCCATCAGCCTGCCCACCTCGCTGATGGGCTTGAACCTGCCCAACCCGGTCGGCCTCGCTGCCGGCCTCGACAAAAACGGCGAATGCATCGATGCCTTGTTTGCGCTCGGCTTCGGCTTTATCGAAATCGGCACCATCACCCCCAAACCGCAAGACGGCAACCCCAAACCGCGCCTGTTCCGCCTGCCCGAACACCAAGCCATCATCAACCGCATGGGCTTTAACAACCACGGCATCGACGCGATGATACGCAACATCGAAAACAGCCGCCGCCAAGGCATTCTGGGCATCAACATCGGCAAAAACGCCACCACCCCGATCGAAAACGCGGCGGATGACTACCTGATTTGCCTAGAAAAAGCCTATCCGTATGCCGACTACATCACCGTCAACATTTCCTCGCCCAACACCCAAAACCTACGCTCGCTGCAAGGCGGCGACGAATTAAGCGCGCTGCTCACCGCATTAAAAGACAAACAAGCCCACCTGCGTGCCCAACACGGCAAATACGTGCCGCTGGCGGTGAAAATCGCCCCCGATTTAGACGAAGCCCAAGTAGCCGACATCGCCCATGTGGTGCAACAAGTGGAAATGGACGGCGTGATCGCCACCAACACCACCATCGACAAATCCTCGCTCGGCAACCATCCGCTGGCAGCGGAAAACGGCGGCCTCAGCGGCATGCCGGTACGCACCGCCAGCAACCGCGTGCTGCAACAACTGGCCGCCGAATTAAACGGCCGCATTCCGCTAATCGGCGTCGGCGGTATTCTGCAAGGTGCCGATGCCGTGCGCAAAATCGAGCTGGGCGCCAGCGCCGTGCAGATTTACAGCGGCATGATTTACCGCGGCCCCGATTTAATCGGCGAATGCTTGCGCCATTTGCAGGCACGCAAGGGGTAAAGCAAAGCGTTCAGACAGGCATATCTGTTTGGATCAATCTTCATTGAAAATCTAAGGCCGTCTAAAGTAATCAACTTTCAGACGGCCTGCCTATTTTTCAGGAATCCTGATTTTTTAATCTCACCCGTTCTTCCCAAATTTCTTTGGGAACATAATTGGGCTCGCCAAGTTCAGCTTCAGTTAAATCACTGACACCTTTCATAAACATATTTGGCCAAGAATCTTCTTCAGGAATATAAGCAAATTTGATTTTAAATTTTCCTTGCTCATTTAGTGTTACCTGACATTGAGTCCAAGAATCTTGTTGAAACAAAGGGAGTTTTTGCAGGGTTTCCAATGATTCTCTAATCTTGTATTCAATTTCCTGAATGGGATTTTCAAATCCATCATAGAAACTTCTCTCTTTTCCCTCTTTATCAATCCAATGAGCACCTGCTTGGGTTACATTTTCATAAAGCTGCGCGAGATAAATAATCTCTTTAGCTTCGAGCGGCATAATCGACCACAGCAACTTGCCAATTTTTTGATAAATAATTTGGTCTTCTTGTAACATACCATTTTCCTCTTAAGTGTATTTTTTAAAGCGTTCTTATAAGGTTGCCATTCACCGTCTTACTCAATAACAAACCCATCGGCGCGCTACCCGTTGCCCGAATAAAGAAGTTCTGATTGAGCTTGGCGGAAAAGCTTATTTTAGCATCGCATAAACCCGCCACGCTTCTTTTCAGACAGGCATTTAGCGGGTGTGCAGGCAAAAAACTGCCTGTACGCCCGCATTCCCCATCATGCCCGTTTATGGGATAATCCGGTCAAACGTCTTTCATTTCAATAAGAAACCGCCATGTCCTTTACCCTCACCCTTATCCTCGCCATTGTGCTCACCGTCTGGTTTTTAGCCAGCATCATGTGGGGCAGCATTTGGTTCAACCTCGTTACTTCGTCCAAAAACGCCAAACAGCAGTTTCTCAGCGAAAAAGCCCGCAGCGTGGCCGACCGCTGGGGCATCAGCATGTTGCGTTTCCCGATTTTGCATTTTCTTATCTGGCTGGCCAACGTATTTGCCTGGTGCCAAACCGCCTTATTCTGGTGGCACAATCTATAAAACAAATATTTAAAAACAATATAAAAATCAATAAATTAAACTCGTTTTCTTGGCTTTTTACTTGAAAACCGGTATAATTACGCATCATTCGATTTCCGGCACCGCCCTTATAACCAGCCAGTGCCGTCTCTAAAACCAGCCGTTCCCGCCTCTATTGATTCACCGGTACCTGCCGCTGTTCACGCGGGAGCTGCTTCCACATTATGGAGCCCGCATCATCATGATGATTCTGTATTCCGGCATTACCTGCCCGTTCAGCCACCGCTGCCGTTTCGTATTGTTTGAAAAAGGCATGGATTTTGAAATCAAAGATGTCGACATCTTCAACAAACCCGAAGACCTCGCCATCATGAATCCTTACAACCAAGTACCGGTATTAGTGGAACGCGACCTGATTCTGCACGAATCCAACATCATCAACGAATACATCGACGAGCGCTTCCCGCACCCGCAACTGATGCCGGGCGACCCCGTGATGCGCGGCCGTGGCCGTTTGGTGTTGTTCCGCATGGAAAAAGAGTTGTTCAGCCATGTTCAAGTGCTGGAAGACCCGGAATCTAGCCCGAAAGACCAAACCAAAGCGCGTGAAGCGATTGCCAACGGTTTAACCGTTATCGCTCCCCAGTTCAGCAAAACCAAATACATCCTGGGCGACGACTTCTCCATGATCGACGTAGCCCTCGCTCCTCTGCTGTGGCGCCTCGATCACTACGACATCCGCTTGGGTAAATCCGCCGCCCCGCTGCTGAAATACGCCGAGCGTATTTTCCAACGCGAAGCCTTTATCGAAGCGCTCACCCCGGCTGAAAAAGCCATGCGCCGTTAATCCAGAAGGCGAACTGATTATTTAGATTATTCGCCCTAGCAAGCAACCGCTGAGGCGGTTGCTTGCCTTTTTTCGGGAAGTAAACATCATGTCTACCAGCACCAAACCCTATCTCGTACGCGCCATTTACGAATGGTGTAACGACAACCAGCAAACCCCGCACATCGTGGCCTGGGTAAACGAACACACCCGCGTACCGATGCAATACGTGCGCGACAGCGAAATTGTGCTGAATATCGGCCCCACTGCTTCGCACGGCCTCACCATCGATAACGAATGGGTGCATTTTTCCGCCCGTTTCGGCGGCGTGGCACATGAAATTTGGATTCCGATCGGCCACATCGTCAGCATTTTCGCCCGCGAAAGCGGCGAAGGCATGGGCTTCGACGCCGAGCCTTGGATGCCCGAACACGAAAAAACCGGCAAAGCCCCGCTGCACATGGTGGAAAAAGAACACGATGAAGCAGGTGCCGAACCGCATACCGATAGCACGCCACCCGATGGCGGCGACAAACCGAAAAAAAGTTTGAAGTTGGTGAAATAAAAGCTTGAAGCAAAAACACAGAAATGCCTGTCTGAAAACGAGCTTGCGAGTTTCTCCGCAGCTAAAAGATTTTCAGACAGGCATTTTTTACAAAATAAGCTACTTTAACTTTCCAATTAAATCAGCCCCCCCTGGGAGCGCGGGCGGCTCGCCCGCAAGCAGGCGGCTCGCTTGTATCTGCAGGCTGATGCTCAGTATTACGCAAGCTTTTAACCCTGCTCAGTTTGCCCTGCGGGCAAATGCGGGCGAGCCGCCCGCGCTCCCAGAATCTGCCCGATTTAAAGTTGGTGAAATAAAAGCTTTAAACGAAAAACAAATGCCTGTCTGAAACGTTTTCAGACAGGCATTTGTTTATTTACACACTCAACCGTAACGGCGCTGAAATTCCTGCATAAACTCAACCAAGGCTTCCACCCCTTGCAGCGGCATCGCATTGTAAATACTTGCGCGCATACCGCCCACCGTTTTGTAGCCTTCCAGCTGGCACAGGCCGCGGAGGGTGGATTCTTGTACAAACAGTTTATCCAACTCCTTATTGCCGGTACGGAAAATCACATTCATCTTCGAGCGCGCATCCGGCTGGATATTATTGAGATAAAAACCGCCGCTGTTATCGATTGCTTCATACAGCAAGCGCGCCTTCTCGGTATTGATCGCTTCCATCCGGCCTAACCCGCCTTGCGATTCCAACCAGCGGAACACCAGCCCCGCGATATAAATCGGATAAGTGGCCGGCGTGTTATACATGCCTTGGCGGTTCACGTGCGCGCGGTAGTTCCACACATCCGGTACTCGGTCGGAACAGCGATCCAATAAATCCTCGCGGATAATCACCACCGTCGCGCCCGCCGGGCCAATGTTTTTCTGCGCACCGGCATAAATCACACCGAAATCGGCCACATTCACCCGGCGCGACAAAATCTCAGACGACATATCGCACACCAACGGCGGCATACCT
>CALFOA010000018.1 GCA_937919795.1 uncultured Neisseria sp. | reverse complement strand
CCGTAGCACACTTCGCATGGCACATACACGTCGGGCAAAAAGTGCATTTCCACTTTGATCACGCCGTCGCCCTGGCAGGCTTCGCAGCGGCCGCCTTTGACGTTGAACGAGAAGCGGCCGACGTTGTAGCCGCGTTCGCGCGAGAGGGGTACGCCGGCGAACAGGTCGCGGATGGGGGTGAACAGGCCGGTGTAGGTGGCGGGGTTGGAGCGGGGGGTGCGGCCGATGGGGGATTGGTCGACATTAATCACTTTGTCGAGCTGCTCGAGCCCGGTGATGGCTTCATAAGGGGCGGGCTCTTCGCTGGCGCGGTTGAGCTCGCGGGCGGTGATTTTGGCCAGGGTGTCGTTGATGAGGGTGGATTTGCCGCTGCCGGACACGCCGGTGATGCAGGTAATCAGCCCCAATGGCAATTCGAGGGTGACGTTTTTAAGGTTGTTGCCGCGCGCGCCTTTGAGCACCAGCATGCGCTCGGGGTTGACGGGCGTGCGTTCAGACGGCACGGCGATGGCGGTTTTGCCGCTTAAGTATTGGCCGGTGATGGATTCGGCGCAGGCGGCCACTTTTTCGGGGGTGTCGGCAATCAGCACGTTGCCGCCGTGCTCGCCGGCGCCGGGGCCCATGTCGATGACGAAATCGGCTTCGCGGATGGCGTCTTCATCGTGTTCGACCACAATCACGCTGTTGCCCAAATCGCGCAGGCGCTTGAGGGTGGCGAGCAGGCGGTCGTTGTCGCGCTGGTGCAGGCCGATGGAAGGCTCGTCGAGCACATACATCACGCCGGTGAGGCCGCTGCCGATTTGGCTGGCGAGGCGGATGCGCTGGGCTTCGCCGCCGGATAAGGTGTCGGCGCTGCGGCTTAAGTTGAGGTAATCGAGGCCGACGTTGATCAAAAAGCCCAGCCGCTCGGTGATTTCTTTGAGGATTTTTTCGGCGATTTGCTTTTTGTTGCCTTCTAAATCGAGGGTTTCAAAGAATTGGTGGGTTTTGGTGAGCGGCCAGGCGGAAAGCTCGTGCAGCGGCTGTTTGCCGACATACACATAACGCGCTTCTTTGCGCAAACGGGCGCCGCCGCAGCTGGGGCAGGCTTTGTGGCTTTGGTATTGCAGCAATTCTTCGCGCACGGTGGCGGAATCGGTTTCGCGGAAACGGCGCTCGAGGTTGGGGATAATGCCTTCAAAGGCGTGGCTGCGGTTGAAGGTGGTGCCTTTTTCGGAAAGGTAGCGGAACTCGATCACTTCTTTGCCGGAGCCGTGCAACACCACTTTCTGCACTTTTTCAGGTAGCCCTTCAAACGGGGTATCGACATCGAAGCCGTAATGGGCGGCCAGCGATTGAATCATTTGGAAATAAAACTGGTTGCGTTTGTCCCAGCCTTTAATCGCGCCGGCGGCCAGCGATAATTCGGGGTGCATCACCACGCGCTCGGGGTCGAAGAAATTCATATTGCCCAAGCCGTCGCAAGTGGGGCAGGCGCCGACGGGGTTGTTGAAGGAAAACAGGCGCGGCTCCAGCTCGGGCAGGCTGTATGAACACACCGGGCAGGCGAATTGGGCGGAAAACCAATGTTCTTCGCCGCTGTCCATTTCCAAGGCCAGCGCACGTTCGCCGCCGTGGCGCAGCGCGGTTTCAAAGCTCTCGGCCAAGCGTTGTTTGATGTCGGCTTTCACTTTCACACGGTCAATCACCACATCAATATTGTGCTTGATGTTTTTTTCCAGCTTCGGCACTTCGTCGAGTTGGTACACTTCGCCGTCCACCCGCACACGGGCAAAACCTTGCGCCTGCAAGTCGGCAAAGAAATCGACAAACTCGCCTTTGCGCTCGCGCACGGCCGGGGCGAGAATCATCACGCGGGTGTCTTCGGGCAGGCCTAATACATGATCAACCATCTGCGACACGGTTTGGCTGCTCAAGGGCAGGTTGTGCTCGGGGCAATACGGCGTGCCGACGCGGGCGTAGAGCAGGCGCAGATAATCGTGGATTTCGGTAACGGTGCCGACGGTGGAACGCGGGTTGTGGCTGGTGGATTTTTGTTCGATAGAAATGGCGGGCGAGAGGCCTTCAATCAAATCGACATCGGGTTTGTCCATCATCTGCAAAAACTGGCGCGCATAGGCCGAGAGGCTTTCCACATAACGGCGCTGGCTTTCGGCATACAGGGTGTCGAACGCCAGCGAGGATTTGCCGCTGCCCGACAAGCCGGTGACCACCACGAGCTTATGGCGGGGGATGTCGAGGTCGATGTTTTTCAGGTTGTGGGTGCGCGCGCCGCGGATGCGGATGGTGTCGTTGTCGTGATTGGGCATAATGATAAGTCGATAAAACAAAAAATAAGTCTTTGATTATAACACTTTCGGCTTGTTAGAAATGCTTTTCAGACAGGCATTCGAGAGCAGGGGAACAACCGTATATCAGGTGATGATTCCGCCAAGCAAGTGAAACAACCACCATGTTAATAAATGAATAACATGATGTTTCTATTGATAACAATAAACAAGGAAGCGGGTTATGAAAAAATGTGTGGTATTAAGCGGCGCGGGCATCAGCGCCGACAGCGGATTGAAAACTTTCCGCGATGCGGGTGGTTTATGGGAAGGCCATCGAGTAGAGGATGTGTGTACGCCGCAGGCTTATGCGAAAAATCCGCAATTGGTATTGGATTTTTATAATCAGCGCCGCCGCCAAGCGGCGGAAGCGCTGCCAAATGCGGCGCATCATGCTTTGGCTGAGTTGGCTGATCATTATGATGTACGCATCATTACCCAGAATGTTGATGATTTACACGAACGTGCCGGCAGCCGCCATGTTTTGCATCTGCACGGGCAGTTAAACAAATTACGCAGCTGCCTCGATGAGCGCTATGTGATCGATTGGCAGGGCGATCAAAGTTTGGAAACGGTGGATCACAACGGCTATCCGATGCGGCCGCATATTGTGTGGTTCGGCGAGAGCGTACCGCTGTTTGGCGATGCGGTGCGCGAAATTCGCGAGGCTGATGTGGTGCTGGTGGTGGGCACTTCGTTGAAAGTGTATCCGGCGGCTTCTTTGCTCTCTTATGTATCGCCCGAGGCGGAAATTTTTGTGGTCGACCCTAATCCGCAAGCGGCTTGGGCTAATATGGAAATCATCCCGCAAAACGCGGTAACCGGCGTGCCTTCGCTGGTGCAGGATTTAATCCGCATGGCTTCGGCGGCTTAAGGTGATAGATTAATCCAATGCCTGTCTGAAAAAGCAAAAATTTTTTCAGACAGGCATTTTTGTTTTGTATCATTTGTGAGGAATAAGGGATAACTTATAATGATTTTAAGTTTATACGCTTTATTCTAAAACAGGAGCGGGTATGAGAAACGGTAATATCACTAAAACTGGTATTTTTTTGCTATTGGTCGCAGGGCTGCCGCTGGCGGTGGCGGCTGATGCCGATGAATGGGTAGCGGTAGGCAGCCAGCCTTCAGCAGCAGAGACCGCGCCGCCAAACCGGCCGAATAGCTGGATAGGCCGCCGGCATGATGCGGTTAGTTCTCGCATCGACCGGGTTGCTCACCATTGGGATAGCTGGTTTGGCACACCTGATCCGAATAAACCGGCAGATGCGGGTTTACGGGTGATTTTGGATACCGAATGGAACAAGCATGATCGCTTTTCGGTGAAACCGCGTATCCGAGGTCGCTTGAAACTGCCGGTATTGGAAAATCAATTGAGCGTGGTGTTTGGTGACGATACGCTGGATAACCAATTGAGCGATTCTGCCCACTTGGGCGCGGAAGGTCGTCAACAAAACGATCCGGATCGTACTTATAACAGCCGCCGAGTGCGCGATGATAATGCCTCGTTGGCCTTACGTTGGTCGGATATCGATCGTTATTTGGGCATGAATACGGATTTCGATCTCGGTTTGCGCTCGGGTGACGATATTTTTGCCCGAGTGAAAGTCGGCAAAGGCTGGCAGTTGGATAACAATATTCATACCTTTGCTGAACAGGTTTACCGCTACGGTATCGACAGCAAACATTATGCGCGCACCAATCTGGAAGTGCGCCATGCTCCGGTAGGTAAGCCTTTTATCGCCAACCACTTACATTTTCAATATGCAAATGATGATAAAGAAGAAGAGTGGAGTTGGGGCAATAGCTTATATCGTCAACATGATCTGGCGCCCGGTAAATGGGTGAACTACGGTTTATACGGCGGCGGCTATATCGAAAACAAAAAGGCCAGCTTAAACGGCTACGGCCCGTTTGTTGGCTACCGCCAGCCTTTCTTGCGTGATTGGCTGTTTGTGCAAACCGAGGTGAATTATTATAACGACCGCCGCGCCGGTCGCAGCCATCATCCGGGGGCATTGTTGCGTTTTGAAGCGCTGTTTTAAAGTGTTTAAACATAAAAAAGCGGAACCAGAAAGGGTTCCGCTTTTTAGTTTTTACTACTTACGATTTCGGATATGGGCGTACTTCCAAGCCAAACATCACGCGGGCGGTGTTCAGCATTTGGCAGCTGAAGCCCCATTCGTTGTCGTACCAAGCGAATACTTTCACCATATTGCCGTTGCTCACTTTGGTGAGGTTGGCATCAAAAGTGCTAGCTTGCGGGGTGTGGTTGAAATCCATCGATACCAAGGGTAGGGCGTTGTAGTGCAACACGCCTTTCATCGCACCTTCGGAAGCCGCCTGCATAATGGCGTTGATTTCTTTCACGCTGGTGTCTCGACCGGCTTCAAAACTTAAATCGACCAAAGAAACATTGGTGGTCGGCACGCGGATGGCGAGGCCATCCAGCTTGCCGTTTAATTCCGGTAACACCAAGCCAACCGCTTTGGCGGCGCCGGTTTTAGTAGGAATCAGATTTTCTACTGCACTACGGGCGCGGCGCAAGTCTTTATGGCGCACGTCGGTAACGGTTTGATCGTTGGTCATCGCGTGGATGGTGGTCATCAGGCCTTTGGTGACGCCTACTTCATCGTTCAATACTTTGGCAATCGGCGCTAAGCAGTTGGTGGTGCAAGAAGCATTGGAAATCACGGTCATTTCGGGGGTAATCACATCGTGGTTCACGCCGTAAACCACGGTGGCGTCTACATCAGAATCGCCAGGGGCGGAAATCAACACTTTTTTGGCGCCGGATTCTAAGTGTACTTGTGCTTTCGATTTGCTGGTGAAGGCACCGGTACATTCCATTACCAAGTCCACGCCCAGTTCACCCCAAGGCAATTCGGCTGGGTTGCGGGTGGAGAAGAAGGGAATGGCGCGGCCGTTGATAATCAGATGTTGCGGATCGTGTGAAATCTCGGCGCTAAAGCGGCCGTGGATGGTATCGTACTTGGTAAGATGGGCATTGGTTTCGAGAGAGCCGCTGGCATTGATGGCAACGACTTCCAACTGGTCTTCTAAACCATAATCATAAATAGCGCGCAAAACTTGACGGCCGATACGGCCGTAACCATTGATGGCAACTTTAATGCCCATTTTATCTATCCTTTTATGCAGTAAGAGGGGGAAATATTTTATTTTTGATTAAGTGAAACGGGAAGAATACTTTATGCTGATTTCGGAGTAAGCTGCCCGAACAATAGAATGTATTATAGCAGAAAATGTAGTCAGAAGTAGTTAAAATAAAGGGTGTTATCATGTTTTTATGATGGGAGTTGTTATAAAAAGCCATGCATATCAACTATATGATATTTTTTGCTAAAAATATGGCAAAATTTTAAAGTGATAAATTTACAACAATAAATTACATTGGTAGATCATTAAAGAAATGCCGTATGCTTATTTAGATGACTATTGTGTTTTGAAATGAGGGGCTTAGATACAGAATGAAAAAAACTATCGAATAGATAGTTGAGTTTTTTATCAAGATTAAGAGATATTTGGTAATATAATTACTTTATTTATTTTATTGTTTGGTAACAATAACGGTGTATTAAGCTTGCGGTGCCAGTTGATTCGGCAGGCTTGAGAAAAGATTGTGAACAACAAGCAAAAAAAACGCCATCTATACCAAGGGGAAAGATATAGATGGCCAAACACATTACGGGGAAAACGTCTTACTCACTTACTTACTTTGGGAAAGTAAGTGTCTATGAGACAGGCTTGTTGTGAGATAGTTCAAAAATATTTCGTTAAAAAATGTAAGTTTCAATAATTTCTGCTCAATATATTGATTTTAAACTGTTTAATCATTACCTTGTTTTTTAATTTATTCATTCGGATAAATGAATTTCCATTCGCCAATTGCTAAGTCGTCCTCATCCCAGCTGCCGAAGCGTAGGCGGTGGAGTTGTTCCACCCGATTCCCGGCGGCGGCTACCATACGTTTTACCTGATGATATTTGCCTTCGCGTAGGGTGAGCAGCAGAGTGGTAGGGTTGGATAACTCGGCGGCGGTAGCGGCGACGGTTTCATTGTCGTCGTGCAAAAGTACGCCGGCCATCAGGGTTTGGCACAAGCTTTCATCGGCCGGATGTTTCAGACAGGCCTGATAGAGTTTATCGACTTTATGCTTGGGCGAGGTCATGCGGTGGTTGAACTGGCCGTCGTTGGTGATCAGGATCACGCCGGTGGTGTCGGCATCGAGGCGGCCGATGGCTTGTAGATCAAGATTGCGCAATTGATCGGGCAGCAGGCTGAAAATGCTGGGGTAGTCGCTCGGTTTGTGCGAGGTTTCGTAGTCGGCCGGTTTGTTCAGCAATATATAGAAGTAGGGCAGCGGCACCACGATGTGCGGTTCGCCGTCTATGGTGAGCGTATGCACTTCTTGCGGCTGGATTTCTTGCTTGGGGTGGTTTTCAATTTGGCCGTTGATTTCAACGCAGTCGTTTTCAATCAGCCACTGGCAGCTTTTGCGGCTGCCTATGCCTTGGGCTTGCAGGTATTTAAGCAATTGCATGGGAATTATTCTATATATAAAGATGGTTGTTTGAAACGAATGCAGCTGTTGGCGGCGCAAAAAAAAGCTCCTATATTATATAGGAGCGTAAAAGGAACACAAACCACTAGTAAATCGGTACGGCGGGCTTGCGATATAGGCAAGCCATGGATGCTGGTGGGGAAGCTTTGTTGTTCTATCTAAAATCCATCCATTTGGTTTCTATATTCTTTAGGCTTCATGCCTGTCTGAAAATACTCGGTTGCGGTCGGCAACATCGAGTGCTCTGCGTAAATCTTCCGGTGAAATGGCATGGTGCGCATGCTGTGGGGTGCATAAACAGCCTTGTGCGGGTTTTATCTGCCAAATATCGGGCAATTGTTCGGGGCGGGTGTGCAACAGCGCGGCTAAGCGGCAGCCAATGTGTGGCGCGATTGGTTCTGCGGTAGGTTTTGCTAACTCGGCGACCCAGCTGATGCGGCTGTCGCCGTTTTCCGATTCAATCATCAAAATACCGGCCGGGCAGCTTTCGTTATCAGACTTGCTGCTAAGGGGGCAGGCATAATAGCAGCCGTTTTCATGTACGCACACGGCTTGGCAGACGTTGTGTTCGGTGGCCAACCAACAGCACGCGGGGTGTTGGTGTAGTGCGGCGATATGAGGAACGAGTTGGTGCAGGATAAATTCCGGCATGGTGTCCTCCCGGTATTTTCTGATTGTTATCCGACTAAGCTGTTTCTGTTTGACAGCCGGCGAGTGAATTGAATACTAATAGAAAAAATCTCTTCTGTAAATGATAATCTTTATTATTTGCGTTTAAGTTAAATAAGACGATGTTTTTTATGAAAATTAAATATTTGATTTAAAGAGAAATGAAAAGGTATCTGATGGATAAATATCGGCTAGCGAAATGCCTGTCTGAAACGGCAGGGGTTTTGTCGATAGGGAAAAATGCCGATTTCGGTTAGAATAATGCTGTTTGCCCGACAGCGGGCGTATCGATTAATTTGATTGCAAGAGTGCGGATGATGAGTAGAGAGCGCCAGATTATTCTGGATACCGAAACCACCGGTTTTTACCCCGATAAGGGTGATCGTATGTTGGAATTTGCCGGCATCGAAATGCAGAAACGCCAGTTAAACGGCAATCATCTGCATCTTTATATTGATCCCGAGCGCGATATTCCGGCTGAGGCGATTGCGGTGCACGGTATCACGCAGGAGCGTTTGCAAGAGGAGAATGCGCCAAAGTTTGCTGCGGTGGGGCAGCAAATTGCCGACTTCTTGCGCGGTGCGGAATTGATTATTCATAATGCGCGTTTTGACGTGGGCTTTCTCAATATGGAGTTTGCCCGCATGGGTTTGCCTTCGGTTGAGGAGTTGGACTGCGAAGTCACCGACACCTTGGCGATGGCGCGCGAGATGTTTCCCGGCCAGAAGGCGAGTTTGGATGCGCTGTGTTCGCGTTTTGATGTAGACCGCAGCAAGCGGGTGTATCACGGTGCGTTGATCGACTGCGAACTGCTGGCCGAGGTGTATCTGGCGATGACGCGCGGCCAGTTCAGTTTGATGGGCGACGAGAGCGGTGAAACAGCAAAAACGGAAGCGGCGGTGAATATTGTGGCGCAACGCCCGCTGCATTTGAAGGTGTTGACGGCCAGCGCGGAAGAAACGGCGGAACACGAAGCTTATCTCGACGGCTTGGATAAAGCGGTTGGTGGCAGCTGCGTGTGGCGTGAAGCGGCGGGGGAGACATCATAATGCGCCAGATCGCCCTGATTCCGGCTGCCGGTGTCGGCCTGCGTTTTGGCGCGGGCAAGCCTAAGCAATATGTGGAAATTGCCGGTAAAACGGTGTTGCAGCACACGCTGGATGTGTTTTTAAACCATGCGGCGATTGATGCGGTGGCGGTGGTGTTGTCGCCCGATGATGCGGTTTTTCAGACAGGCATTAATCAGGATAAATTACAGGTATTGCGGGTGGGCGGCGAAACGCGTGCCGAGAGCGTGCGCAACGGCATCCGCTCTTTATTAAAGCAAGGGCTGGCGCAGGATGATGACAATATTCTGGTACACGATGCGGCACGCTGCTGCTTGAGTACGCAAGCCTTGGAACGATTGATTGAGCAAGCAGGCAACCGGCCGGAAGGCGGTATTCTGGCGGTGCCGGTGGCCGATACTTTGAAACGCGCCGATAGCGGCAAACAGATTGAACACACCGTTTCCCGCGCCGGTTTATGGCAGGCGCAAACGCCGCAGCTGTTTCGCGCCGGTTTGTTGTTGCAGGCCTTATCTGCTGAGGATTTAAGCGCGGTAACCGATGAAGCTTCGGCGGTGGAAGCGCTGGGTATCCGCCCGTTGTTGGTGGAAGGCGAAAGCGCTAATTTGAAGCTGACGCTGCCGCAGGATGAAATCATTGTGCGTTTGCTGCTGGAAAGCAGAAAACAAAATTAATGAATGACATTTCAGACAGGCATTGATAAAACAGGCCTGTCTGAAAAAATATAAAAAAGGATACTAAAAATGAATTTTCGAGTTGGACAAGGTTATGATGTGCATCAATTGGTGGCGCGCCGCCCGTTGATTTTGGGCGGGGTTACCATACCGTTTGAGAAAGGTTTGCTCGGCCATTCCGATGCTGATGCGCTGCTGCACGCGGTTACCGATGCTTTGCTCGGCGGTGCCGGTTTGGGCGACATCGGCAGCCATTTCCCGGATACTTCAGACGAATTTAAAGGCGCCGACAGCCGTGAATTGTTGCGCCGTGCCTATCAGGCGGTGCGGGAACGCGGTTGGCAGGTGGTGAATATTGATGCCACTATCATCGCGCAACAGCCCAAGCTTGCGCCGCATATTCCGGCGATGCGCAAAGTATTGGCCGAGGATTTGAATATTGAAGTTTCGGCGGTGAACATCAAAGGCAAAACCAATGAAAAGCTCGGCTATCTTGGCCGTTGTGAAGCGATAGAAGCGCAGGCGGTGGTGTTGTTGTCGGAGTAAGTATGGCTGGCTTGTCTTTGGTTTATATCAAGCCATGCTGAAGTTAATGCTTGCCTGCCTCAACCATGCTTTTAATCGTTTGCCGATTCGGCTATGATTAAAAAATAGAGTCTATTTAATTACCGGAAGCCCTAGGCTCCCTTAATCCAGAAAGGAATCGTGTATGTTGTCGCAAGAAGAAATGAAACGCATGGCGGCTGAAAAAGCTGTGGAATTAGTGCCGGAAAATGAATACATCGGTATCGGTACCGGTAGCACGGTTAATCTTTTTGTGGAAGCCTTGGGCAAAAGCGGTAAGAAAATCAAAGGCGCGGTGGCCACTTCTAAGCGTACTTCGGAATTAATGGCCAAATGCGGCATTCCGGAAGTGCAGTTGAGCGAAGTATCCAAACTGGCGATTTATGTAGACGGTGCCGACGAAATCAACCACACCTTGCAAATGATTAAAGGCGGCGGCGCGGCTTTGCTGGCGGAAAAAATTGTCGCCAGCGCTTCCGAGCAATTTGTTTGTATCGCCGATGAAAGCAAATACGTTTCCCGCTTGGGCAAATTCCCGCTGCCGGTTGAAGTGATTCCGTTATCCCGCTCGCTGGTGTCGCGCCGACTGGTGGCCTTGGGTGGTAATCCTGAGTTGCGTTTGGACTGCACCACCGCTTCCGGCCACCAAATTGTCGATGTGCACAACTTGGATTTGTCCAAACCCTTAACCATGGAAGAAGAGTTGAACAAAATTCCGGGCGTGGTGGAAAACGGCTTGTTTGCCCGCCATCCGGCCGATGTGCTGGTGTTGGGTACGCAAAAAGGCGTGGAAGTTTTGAAGATACGCTAAAGTAATATCCATTTGAATGATGATAACAGGTCGGTTTTGCTAAACAGCAATGAGCAAACCGGCCTGTTGTTGTGTGCAACTTTTTGAAAGAAGTATGATGAAAATTTCCCACAATCTTGGTGTTTTGCTGGTGACGGCTTTATTGGGCGGCTGTTTTTCTGCGCCGGTGGTATCGCAACAGAATACGCGCAGCGAAAGCGTGGCGGTGCAGCAAAAGCAGGCCAAGGTTTATTCGGCTACGGTTAGCCGGGTGAGTGACGGCGATAGCTTGCAGGTGATCGACCAACACGGCCGGAAGCGGAAATTGCGTTTTGCCTATATTGATGCGCCGGAGTTGCAACAAGCACACGGCGAAGCCAGCCGGAAGGCTTTGCAGGATGTGTTGGGCAAGCAGGTGGAAGTGACCGTATTCGGGCGCGACCGTTATCGGCGCGAGCTGGTGAAAGTGAGTGTAGCAGGGCACGATTTAAGCTTGCGCCAATTGCAGCAGGGGCATGCCTGGCATTATCAAAGCTATGCCAAACGCGATCAGGCGGCGGATGACTATGCAGCTTATGCGGCGGCACAACAGCAGGCCAAACAAAACCGTATCGGTTTATGGCGCGCCCGAGAAGCACAAGCGCCGTGGGCATTTCGTCAGCAAAGCCGGCAAGGCGAAACGGTGAATTGATGGGAAATGCCTGTCTGAAAAGCAAAGTGGAAAAGGTTTTAGTTTCGCAGAAACTCACTTTGTTTTCAGACAGGCATTTGTGGTAAGGCAGTTATTGATTGAGCCGTTGAATATTGTAGAATGCCTGTCTGAAAAAAAACGACCCGCTTGCGAGTAAAACCATGAACCAACAAAAACGCCGCGAAATTTTCGAGCGGCTGCGTGCGGATAATCCGCAGCCGACTACTGAATTGAACTATTCCAGCCCGTTTGAACTGCTGATTGCGGTATTGCTGTCGGCGCAGGCCACCGATGTGGGGGTGAACAAGGCCACCGCCAAGCTGTTTGCCGCTGCGAATACGCCGCAGGCGATGCTGGATTTGGGGCTAGAACAGGTGATGGAGTACACCCGCACCATCGGGCTTTATCAAACCAAATCCAAGCACATCATGGAAACCTGCCGCCTGCTGCTGGAAAAGCATCAGGGCGAAGTGCCGCAGACCCGCGAGGCATTGGAAGCTTTGCCGGGAGTGGGGCGCAAAACCGCCAATGTGGTGCTCAACACCGCTTTCCGCCAGCCGGCGATGGCGGTGGATACCCATATTTTCCGCGTCAGCAACCGCACGCGCATTGCGCCGGGTAAGAATGTGCGCGAAGTGGAAGACAAGCTGATGCGCTTTGTGCCGAAAGAGTTTTTGCTTGACGCGCATCATTGGCTGATCCTGCTTGGCCGCTATACCTGCAAGGCGCAAAAGCCGCAATGCGAGCGCTGTATTATCTTGGATTTATGCGAATATCCTGCTAAGACGGTGAGCACTAAATAAGCTGCGTAAGATAGCGTAAAGATGCCGGTTTCGCAGCGATTCAGCCTGTTCAGACAGGCTTTTTTTGTTTACAATTCAAAGCAGTTTGTCCAAAAAACGAGTGAAGGAAACGCAGTGAAACAAACCCCCAAATATCTGGCCTTGTTGGTGGCCGCCGTTTTTGCTTTGAACGGTTGTAAAGATGGCGGTCAGAACGATAATAAAAAGCCAACGGAAGAAACGCAAAAGGTTCAGTCTAAAGACGAAATGAATATGTTGGTGCCCGACTTCGCCAAGCTGGTGGAGCAGGAAGGCGCCACGGTGGTCAATATTCAGGCCTATAAAAATAATGCTGCCGGCAATAAGCCGAATAACGATGGCATGGATTTGAATCAGCTGCCGGATAACGATCCTTTCTACGATTTTTTCAAACGCTTGGTGCCCAATACGCCGGAAGTGCCGCAACAGGAAGACGGCGAAGACCAAAATTTTGGTTCGGGTTTTTTGATCAGCCAAGATGGTTATATCCTCACCAATACCCACGTGGTCGGCGGTTTGGACGGCATTAAAGTAACTCTGAACGACAAACGCGAGTTTCAGGCCAAGTTAATCGGTTCCGATCCGCAAACCGACATTGCATTGTTGAAAATCGATGCCGCCGACCTGCCGACGGTGAAAATCGGTAACGCCAAAGATTTGAAACCCGGCGAATGGGTGGCGGCGATTGGTGCGCCGTTTGGTTTTGATAACAGTGTCACCGCCGGTATCGTATCAGCCAAAGGCCGCAGCCTGCCGGGCGAGAATTACACGCCGTTTATTCAAACCGATGTGGCGATTAACCCCGGTAACTCCGGCGGCCCGCTGTTTAACCTCAAAGGTCAGGTTATCGGTATCAATTCGCAGATTTACAGCCGCAGCGGCGGCTTTATGGGCATTTCCTTCGCCATTCCGATTGATGTGGCGATGAATGTGGCCGATCAGCTGAAAAACAGCGGCAAAGTACAGCGCGGTCAATTGGGCGTGATTATTCAGGAAGTGTCGTATAGCTTGGCTAAATCGTTCGGTATGGACAAGCCAACCGGTGCCTTGATTGCTAAAGTATTGCCGAACGGCCCGGCCGCTAAAGCCGGTTTGCAGGTGGGTGATATTGTGCGCAGCGTAAACGGCGAAGAAGTGCGCACTTCTACCGAATTGCCGGTGATGGTGGGCAATCTGGTGCCGGGTAAAGAGGTGACGCTGGGCATCTGGCGCAAAGGCCAGCAGATTGAGCAAAAAGTAGTGCTGGGTTCGGCGAATGACGGCCAGAACGGCAATGAAGTGGCCACCGGCGCGGTAGAACCGCAAAGCACTGAGAGCAAACAGTTTGCGATAGAAAACTTGGGTTTGACCATGCGTGAAGTGGATAAACAGGGGCAAAAAGAATTGGTGGTGGCTGGGGTAAACGGCCCGGCACACAATGCCGGTGTGCGTGAAGGCGACCGTATTTTGTCTATCGGCCAAGCCGCGATTACCGATGAAGCCAGCTTGCGTGCGGCACTGGAAACCGCTGGTAAAAACATTCCGCTGCTGATTGAGCGCCAAGGCAGTACGCTGTTTTTGGCGATCAGTATTCAGTAAACAGACTGTTACGCAAACAATTAAAGTACTTTTCAGACAGGCATTGTTCTCTATGCCTGTCTGAATCTTATGAAGGAAAGATTTAATGACTGCAACCGCAATGCCGCGCGGCCCGGTGATGGCCGATGTAAATGCTTTTGTGTTAACCGAAGAAGAAAAGCAACGTCTGCTTGATCCTTCGATTGGCGGGGTGATTTTGTTTCGCCGCAATTTTGAAAACGTGGCGCAGTTGAAAGCCTTGGTGGCCGACATCAAAGCCTTGCGCAGCCCCGAATTGGTGGTGGCGGTGGATCACGAAGGCGGCCGCGTGCAGCGTTTTATTGACGGCTTCACTCGTTTGCCGGCGATGGCGGTGTTGGGTGAAATCTGGGATAAGGAAGGTGCCGAAGCGGCCAAACAGCGTGCCGAGCAGGTGGGCTGGGTGTTGGCCACTGAATTGAGCGCCTGCGGGGTGGATTTATCGTTCACGCCGGTGCTGGATTTGAATTGGGGGCAATGCGCGGTCATCGGCAACCGCAGTTTCCATTGCGATGCCGAAGTGGTGACTGAATTGGCGCTGGCTTTGCAACGCGGTTTGAACAAAGGCGGCATGAAGTCGTGCGGTAAACATTTTCCCGGCCACGGTTTTGTGGAAGGCGACAGCCACCTTACGCTGCCGCAAGATGATCGCTCATTGGCCGAATTGCAGGCAGCCGATATGCTGCCGTTTAAGCAACTCAGCAGTGCCGGTATGGCGGCGGTGATGCCCGCGCATGTGGTGTATTCAAAGGTTGATAGCCTGCCTGCCGGTTTTTCCGCCAAATGGTTGAAGCAGATTTTGCGCCAAGACATCGGTTTTAACGGCGTGATTTTTTCCGATGATTTAACCATGGAAGGCGCGGTAAGCGCCGGCGGCATTCGCGAGCGCAGTAAGCTGGCGTTTGAAGCGGGATGCGACATCGTGCTGGTGTGCAACCGCCCGGATTTGGTGGATGAATTGCGCGAGGGTTTTGTGATGCCGGAAAATCCGGCCTTGGCTGGGCGTTGGCAATATATGGCCAATACTTTGAGCACCGATGAAGCGGCCGCCATGATGCAAACCGCAGAATTTCAAGCTGCCCAACAATTGACCGCCGAATTGGCTACGCCGAAAGATGTGGCTGGTGGGGTGAAGGTGGGTGAGCAGTTTTAGACGTAACCGTATAGATAAATGCCTGTCTGAAAAAAGTTTCAGACAGGCATTTATCTATACAAACCAAACATCAAGCCTGATTTTCGTGGTCTTTTAAAATCTTGTCGTACACCGCATCGGGCACATAGCGGCGTATCATCTGCCGCCAGCCGTGCGGCCCAACCATGCCTTTGACCATGGTGGATGACACTTCGGTATATTCGCGCGGCGGCATTAAAAATACGGTGGTGATTTCCGGGTGTAGGTCGGAATTGATATAGCGTATCGAGCGCTCGTATTCGTAATCGGAAGGGGTGCGGATGCCGCGCAGAATGAATTTGGCATCCACTCCGTGGGCGTAATTCACCAGAAACTGTTTCTCAAATGTGGTAATGCGTACATTAGGGAAGGTGCAGGTAATGGCCTCAAGCATTTGTTGTCGTTCGGAAATGGAATAGGTGCTTTTTTTGTCGGGGTTGACACCGATGGCGACGATTACTTCGTCAAACATTTTTTGTGCTTCGCGAATCATCCAAAGGTGGCCGTTGGTGGGCGGGTCGAAGCTACCGGCATAGACGGCGCGGCGTAAGAGTTTGCTCATGGCAAGGTTCTAATCGGTAATCATGTAAAGAGAAGGCAGCATAGTCAATTTACCCGAAAATGTCAAAACAAATGCCTGTCTGAAAAGGTGTTCAGACAGGCATTTGTTTAGTGTTTAAATAGCTTAATCTTCGCCGTTGAAGATACCCAACAATTGCAGCAGGCTGCTGAAAATGTTGTAGATCGAAACGAAGATGGTCAGGGCAGCGCTGATGTGGCTGGTTTCGCCGCCTTCAACGATGGTACGCACTTGCCACAAAATCATCAGTGAGCTGAAAATCGCAAAACCGGCAGAAACGGTTAAGGTCAGCGCCGGGATGGCCAAGAACCAGCTGGCAATCATGCCGATAATCAGCACCACCGCGCCGACGGTAAGGAAGCCGCCCAGTTTGCTGGTGTTGATATTGGCTTTACGCGCCAAGGTAGCCATGGTGAGGAATACGCCGGCAGTCATCGCGGCAGCAATACCGATCAATTCACCGCCGTTGCTGTAACCCAGTGTGCGTTGCAGTAGCGGAGAAATCAGGATGCCCACACCGAAAGTGAAGACCATCAGCAAGGCCACGCCGGTATTGTTGTAGCGGTTTTTCTCAATCATGAAAATCATGCCGTACATAAAGGCAAAGAAAACCGCCAAGGCAATCCACGGGCTGCCGAACATGCCAAAAATGTTAAAGCCCATTTTGGTGCTGGCCACCGCACCGATTACGGCCGGAATAAACGAAATGCCGAGCAGGGTATAGGTTTTGCGCAAGACGGTGTTCTGCGAAGCCGTGCCGGCAGCGGAATAGCCGTTGTAAATCTCATTTTGCATGGGGTTTCCTTTTGATGATTTCAGTTGGTATGAGTTATTCAGATTTAGCGACTGATTGTATCAGTAAATCAGATCATTTCAATGAAATTCAAGCATTTTCCTCAAATTT
>CALFOA010000017.1 GCA_937919795.1 uncultured Neisseria sp. | reverse complement strand
CCCAGCAGCCGGAAACCGGCGGCACCGCAGGCGGTAAGGCCGATGGCGGTAAACAACACGCTGGCAAAACGGGCGGCAGCGAAAGAGTCGGCAATATGGGGGGAGAGCAGTTGGCGGAAGGCGCCGGCTACCCAGAAGTAAACCGGGGAAATGGTGAGTAGCGGTTCGCCCAGTACAGTGGGTATCCAGGCTTTACTGCCGCTGCTGATTTCATTGATGGCGGCGCTGATGGCCGGTTCGCTGTTCCATAAGCCATGAGAAAACACCCCCGGCCACAGCCAAGCGAAGACCAGCAACAGCAGCAGCCAAGGCTTTTCGTAAGTGGGTGCCAGCGGCCGGCGGTCGGGAGGAAGATAGGTGAGCATGGGGTTTTCAGACAGGCATTGAATTGAGCTGTGGTAGTTTAGCAGGATTGGCAGAAGGGATAAACAGGGCGGCGGCAGGCAACGAAAGCTTATCAATAAAAAAGACCGCATCAGCGGTCTTTTTTCTGCACCATTCAAAGCAATGATTAGCGTTTGAACATGTTGCCGAATTTTTGGTTGAATTTGTCCACGCGGCCGGCGGTATCAACGATTTTCTGTTTGCCGGTGTAGAACGGGTGGCATTCAGAGCAAACCTCGATGTTGAAGGCTTCTTTGGCCATGGCAGATTTGGTAACGAATTGGTTGCCGCAAGAGCAGGTAACCGATACGTCGTGGTAATCAGGGTGAATACCTTGTTTCATGATGATTTCCTTTAGGTTGGCGGGCATAGGGGTTGTGCCTATGCTTCGGGTTAAGCGCGAAATTCTAACAGCTTTTGTAAGGTAAAACAAGCTTATGCGGCTTCCGCCTTATCGGCGGGTGTGGCGGGTTTATTATCGCCGTTCCACGGAGCCACCCAAAACAGCAACAGCATGCCGGGTACAGCGAGGAAGAAGCAGGCCCAGAAAAACGACACATAGCCCAGCCATTCAATCAAATAGCCGGTGGTGGCATTGATAAAGGTGCGCGGCACGGCGGCGAGGCTGGTGAACAGCGCAAGCTGGGTGGCGGTATAAGCGGGGTTGGTTTCGCGTGCCATATAAGCCACAAAAGCGGCGGTGCCCAAGCCGACGCCGATGGCTTCGGCGCCGATTACACCCGCCAGCATCCAGCGTTCAGTAGCGCCGACAACCGGGAAAGGGCCGGCGGCGGCCAGCCAAGCGAAGCCGAGAATGGTCACAATCTGCACCAAGCCGAACAGCCACAGCGCTTTATTGATGCCGAGTTTCAGCATCCAGATGCCGCCGATGATGCCGAAAATCACCGCCGGCCACAAACCGGCGTTTTTGGCGATCAGGCCGATATCGGATTTACTGTAGCCCATATCGAGGTAGAACGGGGTAGCCAGCGCGGTGGCCATGCTGTCGCCGAGTTTATAGAGAAAGATAAACAGCAATACCAGCAGGGCGCGTTTCACCCCTTGGCGGCTGAAAAACTCATTGAACGGATCCACCACGGTTTGGCGCAAGGTTTTGGGTACGGCATCGGGCAGCTTGGGTTCGCGGGCGAGAAACAGGGTCATAAACAGGCCGGGCAGCATAAACAGCGCGGTGATGATAAACACCTGATTCCACGGCATCATATCGGCCAGAATCAATGAGAGCGAGCCGGGAATCAGCGAGGCGACGCGGTAGGCGTTTACATGGATGGCGTTACCCAAGCCCAGTTCGCTATCGGGCAGGATTTCGCGGCGAAAAGCATCCAGCACGATGTCTTGGCTGGCAGAGAAGAAGGCTACCACCAGAGATAAGGCCATAATCACCGGCATGTGCTGGGTAGGGTTGAGGAAAGCATAGGCAGCCAGCGCCAGCAGTAAGCCGATTTGGCTGACCAGCATCCAGCCGCGCCTGCGGCCGAGAAAGGGCAGCTGCACGGCATCCAGCAGCGGCGACCAGATGAATTTCCAAGTGAACGGCAGGCCGATTAAGGCCATTAAGCCGATGGTTTTCAGATCGATGTGCTCGCTGCGCAACCAAGCGGGGATGAGGTTGATCAGGAAATACAGCGGCAGGCCGGAGGTAAAGCCGGTGAAAATACAGATCAGCATCCGGCGGGTGAAAATCTGTTGCCAGATACTGGGGGAAGTGGTTTGCATATACAGCGTCCTGTATGCCTGTCTGAAAAACTGGCGGGGTAAACAAAGGCCTGTATTGTATATCAATATTTATTCAGACAGGCGTTTTTCAGACAGGCATGGGGTGCGGTGGTAATCGCGGCATCGTCATAACTCTGGCTTGACCCGAGTATCTTTTTTCAGAAAGCGAGATACTCGGGTCAAGCCCGAGTATGACGGTTGTGGTTGTTTTTAAGTTTCTTCACGCGTGCCCCTGCCTTGCTCTACAATAGCCTGCTTTTCTATTTCCTCTTTGGGAGTTTTAAATATGTTGCAAACCAATCAATATTTCGACGGCGCGGTGGTTTCCATCGCACTGCAAACCGAAACCCTGCCCGCCACCGTGGGCGTGATGCAGCCGGGTAATTACGAATTCGGCACCAGCCAGTTTGAAACGATGAAAGTGATCAGCGGCGCGCTGACGGTACAACTGCCCGGCAGCGAAGCGTGGCAGACTTTTGGCGCAGGCGAGACGTTTACGGTGGAAGCGAATCAGAAGTTTTTGCTGAAAGTAGAAGTGGATACGGCTTATTTCTGTACTTATGGCAAGGTTGAAGCTTAAGCTTGGATGGAATTTAAAATGCCTGTCTGAAAAATATGTTTCAGACAGGCATTTTATTTAGTATCTGTATGTTGGGCGGCAATCGCCTTAGCGATAAATTTCCCCTATTTTATATAGAAAAATCAAATTACCCAGCATCAATGGGGTCATACTATTTTGTATGGTGCATCCTATAAATCCGATTGTATTGCGAAAAAACATATTGATTCTTTTTAGCCCTGTGTTGTTTACAATCAAGGCCATTAATCTCACATAAACCAAATAGCAAGGAACATACCACACTGTTAAGTAAAAATTACTCCAAATCCATTTTTCAAAGACCGTTTCTCCCCATGCATCAAAGGCTGCTCTAAAAAATGGATTCAAATGAAAATTGACAAATAAAAGTAAAGCATACAACAGCACACTACTAAAATGAGTCAGAAAGTACAGTCTTCTATTTTCTTCAAATGATTCAAACAACAAATTTAATTCAGTTTTTTCCCTTTTAAACTGATACATATTTGTAATCCAGATCGGAA
>CALFOA010000016.1 GCA_937919795.1 uncultured Neisseria sp. | reverse complement strand
TTTCAATGAAATTCAAGCATTTTCCTCAAATTTTTTTGCAGATGGGCGCTGTTTCCGATAAATGGTTCAGGCAGAGAAGCAGAGCAGAACGCTCCACAACAAAATGCTGAGGCTCCAGCGCGGTAATAAAGGATCGAAAGCGTAGCCATTTACTTGGCGTACTTGAAACAAATGAAATCCAGTCAGCAACCACAAAACAAAATGCGGCCACAGGGGGGTAGCGGGCAGGATAATCAGCCAGATCGTCCACAATGCTGCTGCTGATAAGGCCAGAACATGATGATAATGTGTGGCCAACGGCAACCCCAGCCGGGCGGCGACGGTGAGTTTGCCGGCGGCCAAGTCGCTGCGGATGTCGCGCATATTATTGAGGTTTAACACCATGCTACACCATAAACCCAAAGCGGTGGCAGGCAGCAGTGCGCTTGCTTCAAAGTCGCCGGTTTGCAGATAGGCCGAACCCAACACGCCGACCCAGCCGAAAAACAGGCAGACCGCGGCATCGCCCCAACCGGCATAGCCATAAGGTTGGCTGCCGGCGGTATAGCGATAGGCGGCGAGAATGCAGGCGGCGCCGACGGCCAGCCAAAACAGCCAGCCGATAGCGGACACGCTTAAGGCGGTACTTAATAACAGAATGCCGAGCAAGCAGCAGATGAGTGCCATGATCAACAAGGCGCGGCGCATGGCGGCGGCAGACAAACGGCCGGAAGCCACCATGCGCGCCGGGCCTTGGCGGCCGTTATGGTCAGCACCGTTTTGCGCGTCGCCGTAATCATTGGCCAGATTGCTGAAAATTTGTAGTGCAACAGCGGTGGCCAGGCAAAGCAACAAAATGCCGGGGCGAAAATTACCTTGTACTAAAGCGAGATAGCCGCCGCACAAGATTGAAGCGGCGGCGAGGGGTAGGGTGCGCAGGCGTGAGGCGGCCAGCCAGTAGCGTAAAGCGGATGTGTTCATGGGATTTTCGGTAGGTTGAAAGTCGGCTCAATAAATGGAAAGATCCGGATGCCTGTCTGAAAGTTTTTTAGCTTCGCAGAAACATGCAAGCTCGTTTTCAGACAGGCATGATCCATCTGCATTTGCCGACGCAGTTTTATTTTTATAACAGGTTTGTATCTAATGCTTACCCGAACGCCAAATTGACCAAATCAACCAAATGCTGTTGGCAAAGGCAATCAGATAGCCGATAAAGCCGATAAATTTAGAGCCGGTATTGATGCTCATCACGATGGATGAGCCGATAATCAGCGCACCGGTAACGATGCCCATGGTGAGGCGGTTGGTGGCGCGGTCAAGCTGGTGGCTGAGTTGCTCCAGCCGTTTCACATCCAGATTAAGGTTGAGCTGGCCTTTTTGAACGCGGCGCGACAAGCGGATGATGTTTTGCGGCAATTCATCCAAGGCTTGCAGTAGGGTGAGGCTGTGCATCTTGCCTTTTTGCGCGATGTGGTCGCTGGAAAAGCGCTCTTTGACCACGGCTTCCACTATCGGCTTGGCTTTATCCAGCATTTCGGCGCTGCCGTCTAGCTGTTTGACCACCCCTTCCAAGGTAATCAGGGTTTTAAACAGCATCACCAAATCGCCGGGCAGGGTTAAGCCGTGTTGGCGCATGATCTGGGTGATGTCGTTGATCACTTGGCTGATGCGCAAATCGCGCATGGCGGTGTGTTCGTAGTTGAGCAGCATTTCCAATACATCGGCGCCCAGCAGGTTTTCATCGGGCAACTCGCCTTGCGCCCAGTTGCTCAATACATATTGCATGGTGAACTGGTCGCGGCGGGTGAGGGCGTTGATCAGGTCGATGATTTCGCGGCGGCGGGTGCTGGAGAGGTGGCCAACCAAACCGAAATCGATCAGCGTAATCTGGCCGTCGGCATTGATAAAAATATTGCCCGGATGCGGATCGGCATGGAAAAAGCCCTGTTTCAGAATCATGGTAAACAGTGCTTCGGTGATGCGGTGTGCCAGTGTGCTGCGGGTATCCTGTGGCAGGCTGTCGAGCGTGAGGTTGCGCAGTAGGGTATCGCCGATGTGTTCCTGAACCAGAATCTGGCGGTTGGAATAATCGCTGTATACGGTAGGAATATGAACATAGCCGTGGCCGTTGAAGGTTTGGCCGAAGCGTTGCATATAGCGCAACTCCACGGATAAATCGGTTTCTTTGGCCAAGCTGCGGGCAAAATACTGCACCATCTGCACCGGCTGATAGCGGCGCGCTTCGGGAATTTCCGATTCAATCAGGTTGGCGAGGTGGGTGAGAATGCGCAAATCGGCGCTGACCACTTTTTCAATGTCCGGCCGTTTGATTTTTACCGCCACCACTTCGCCGCTGTGTAATACCGCTTTGTGCACTTGGGCAATCGAGGCGCTGCCGATGGGCTTGGGGTCTATGCTGCTGAATACATTCTGGAAAGGCTGGCCTAAGCTGGATGCTACCAGCGCTTGAATATCGCTTACCGGAATCGGGGCGACATTGCTTTGCAGTTGTTCGAATTCTTCTATCCATTCGGCATTGAAAATGTCGACGCGGGTGGAGAGAATTTGGCCGAGTTTCACGAAAGTAGGGCCGAGTTCTTCAAAAGCCAGCCGGAAACGGCGCGGTGTGCTGAGGTAGCGGCTTTCCGGTTTGGCCTCGATTTCGCTTAAGGTTTGGCCGGATAACTTGATGCGTTGAACGAATTCGCCCAAGCCATATTTGGTTAAGATGGCTATAATTTCCCGCAGCCGGGAAAAATCTCGCATGGCAAGTAAAGTTGGTATCATCATAGAATTTGCGGTATCTTACGGATTCTGGCAGCGAACATAGCATAGCATAAAGCGTTTTGAGAAAAATGCTTTTTTGTTATTTGGCTGGAAAAAGTCTATATTTACAGATAATTATCTGAAATTCGGAACACCGCGGGCGCTGAGCCGCTCGCACCCCTCTCAGCTTCTCAGCATCATCAAACAGCAGATAGAGCGACAAAACACCCAGTAAACCGCTGGTAAGGGCGGCAACGGCTTGGTTTTTTCGCTGAAAAAATGTGCAAAGACCGGTTAAGGTGATGTTGGGAAATGTATGGCGCTATCGTGGCGGCGAGTACCCAGCCGAGAGGCATTTGGATGGAAATGTTGGAATGACGTATTGGAAAAAAATAGGATTATCTCTGCCGGCTATGCTCTTGGCGCTGTTATGCAATACGCAGGAAGCGAGAGCGGATGATTTGGAGCAGCTTATCCGTTTGACCGCCGGTGAAATGTACCAGCCGATGCCTGCCGGCCGCCAGGTGAGCCAGAATGAAGCCGACCAATTAATCGGCAGCGCCATGAGTTTGCTCGGCGTGGCTTACCGTTTCGGCGGCACCTCGCCTACCACCGGTATGGATTGCAGCGCATTTATGCAATATATTTTCCGCCGTACCATGCAGGTGAATCTGCCCAGAACCTCATCCGAACAGGCTAAAGTGGGAACGCAAGTCAGCCGCAGCGCGTTACAGCCGGGCGATATGGTGTTTTTCAATACTTCAGGCCGCCGGATTTCCCATGTGGGGCTTTATATCGGCAACGACCGTTTCATCCATGCGCCGCGTACCGGTAAAAATATTGAAATCACGAGTTTGAGCAATAAATACTGGACCAGCCGCTATGTAACCGCGCGGCGGGTGAAGAAAAACGATCCTTCGCAGTTTTTGAATTAAGGAAGTAAAACATGAGTATGCCCGATATTCCGAAGTGGTACGCGGATGACGGAAGCATCATTTCCTGCACTGAAAAAGTGAAGGTGATGAGCGAAAACATGAACGAGCTCTACAGCGTGGCGCAAGATGCTTTTGAAGATGCGCTGCTCATGGGCTGCGGCGAAGCGCAACTGCGCGACTATTTGGCTAAACTGATTGAAGGTTTGGAAAATCCTTATAGCAAGTAAGCCGGTTTTGATAAACAAGAAAACAGCATACAATGCCTGTCTGAAAAAGTTTTTTTCAGACAGGCATTGTAGTTGATGAACTTCAAAATAACCACTTTCGTCATGCTCGGGCTTGACCCGAGCATCTCCTGTTTTCCTTGAAAAGCAAGATACTCGGGTCAAGCCCGAGTATGACGATACGGTGTGTAGCATTGGATAACCCATAAAGCGAGTGTAAATCATGATATTGGCCTTAAGCATTATTTTCGGCTGCCTGGCCTTGGGCGAAGCGGTGGTTTATTTCAGCGGCATTCAATTGCCCGGCAGCGTGGTCGGCATGGGCTGTTTGTTTGCCGCTTTGCAATTCGGTTGGGTGAAGCCCGCCCAGTTGCAGAAAATGGTGGACGTGATGATGGCCAATCTGGCCTTGTTTCTGGTACCGCCCTGCGTGGCGGTGATGAGCTATCTCGATGTAATCGCCCGCGATTTTTGGTCGATTCTGCTTTCCACTTTGCTCAGCACTTTTATCGTGTTGTTTGTGACCGGCAAAAGCCATGAATGGATGAGGAAACGCTAATGGAAATGCTGCAACATCCGATGGTTTTGCTGTGGCTGACCGTAAGCATTTATTGGCTGGCCAACACTTTGCGCGCTCGCACAGGCAGCGTGTGGTTCAACCCCGTGCTGCTGAGCACCGTGAGCCTGATTGTTTACTTAAAAGTTTTTGGCATTTCCTATGAGCGCTATCACGAAGCCGCCCAGTTTATCGACTTTTGGCTCAAACCGGCGGTGGTTGGGCTGGCGCTGCCGCTGTATTTGAATTGGGACAAAATCCGCAAGCAATGGCTGCCGATTCTGGTGTCGCAAGGCGCGGGCAGCGTAGCGGGCATCGTGAGCGGCGTGTACATTGCCAAATGGATGGGAGCGGGCAACGACGTACTGCTGAGCCTTGCTTCTAAATCGGTGACTAACCCGATCGCCATCGAAATCACCAACAGCGTCGGCGGCATCCCGGCGATTACCGCGGCTACCGTGATCATCGCCGGCATGAGCGGCCAAATGGTGGGCTATCGCATCATGAGCGTGAGTACGGTGAACCGACCGATGTCACAAGGTATTTCCATTGGCACCGCTTCGCACGCCATGGGCATTGCCGCTTCGCTGGAGCGCGGCCGTAAATTCGCCGCCTACGCGAGCTTAGGGCTGATTTTTAACGGCATTTTAACTGCGATATTGGTGCCGATATTGTTACCTTTAATGGGAGTGAGTTGAGGATTAAAATGCCTGTCTGAAAACAAGTTTGCGAGTTTTCAGACAGGCATTATTAGTATTCAACACAGTATCGCTATATTTGTACACAGGCTTGGCGCAATGTTTCAAAGCCTCGATCAAAACATCCCATTAAGCGTTCGATGAATCTGTCAAAACCTCTACCAAAAAATCCGCTACCGCTCTCACTTTCTGCGAACGGCGCACATCCTCGTGCATCACCAGATACAGAGTTTCTTCGTGTATTTCAGGAATTTCGCCCCGAACCGCTATTGGCAGCAAGCTGTCTTGCGGCTGCATGCTGTCTTGCGGTAGAAAACCGATGCCCAATCCGGCAGCAGTACTTTGCTTGATGACTTCAAAATCGTTGCAGGCCAGAGTGATCGGTTGGTTGCCGATGATGTCTTGAGCCCAGTGGCTTAACGGGTTTTGCGTGGATAGGGTTAGAAACCGCCAATCGGCACGTGCATTGCGGTGTAGATAGCCGGCATCGGCATAAAAGCCGAAACGGAGAGGGCGCAAACGGCGCACCACCAGATCATTGGCTTCAGGGCGCAACAGGCGCAAAGCAATATCAGCCTGCCGCTCGTGCAAGTTACTCAGCTGCGCACTGCTTTGTAGCAACAGGCGAATGCGTGGGTGCTGCGCATAAAAGGCGGATAAATGAGGCGACAGCAGCCAGCGCAGTACCACCGGTGGCATGCTGATCGCTACTTCAGTTACCGCTTCGCGTTGCTCGCGTGCCAGCCGCTGAAAAACCGCTATATTCTTGCTCAGTTCCCGCGCCTGCATATACAGGCGTTCACCGTCTTCGGTTAGCAAATAACGCTTACCGATGCGATCAAATAAACGCAGGCCGAGGCTGGCTTCCAATTGCATGATCCGCCGCGATACGGTGCTGTGTTGGACATCCAGTACCTCTGATGCCGCTGTTAGCGTTTCCTGTTCTACTAAGGTAACGAAGTGGTGGACATCGTTCCAGTCTAAATGTGTCACCGCTGGCATAGCTGTCTTCTTTCTTTATTGTGCAAAAATGATCATTTATTGCCAGTTTATCGTATTTTTGTTTTTTTAAAATCCGTTCATACTGTTTTCACTCATTCAAATAGGTAATGATGAAAAAGCTTCCCAAAAAACGGTGGCTTAGTTTGCGGAGAACTAAAAAATGCCAACACTGATGAAAGCGGTGGTGATTGACCGCGCCAACGATTTTAAACTCAAAGATGCCATGCTGCCGTTGCCGGAGGTGGGTGCACAAGATGTGCTGGTGCGGGTAGAGGCGGCGGCCATCAATCCGGCTGACCAGCGGCTGCTGATGCGTGCACGGGAGAATCCGGCGATTAATATTTTGGGTTTTGACGCTTGCGGCACAGTGGTTCAAATCGGCGAGGCAGTACGTGATTTTTCTGTGGGCGATACCGTGTATTACGCAGGTGATGTGTCCCGCGCCGGCTGTTTTGCTCAATACCAAGCCGTGCGTGCCGAGCTGGTTGGCAGAAAGCCAGTGAATTTGAGTGCAGCGGAAGCTGCCGCTATGCCCTTAACGGTATTGACCGCGTGGGAATTGCTGCACGAAAAATTTTGTCTTGAAGGTGGCAGGCTGCTGATTTTGGGCGGTGCCGGCGGAGTGGGTTCGCAATTGATCCAACTGGCCAAACGATTGCCGGATGTGGAAATCATCGCCAGCGCCTCACGGGCTGAGTCGCGCGATTGGTGCTTAGAATTAGGAGCACATCGGGTGATCGACCACAGCCGCCCGCTTGCAGAACAATTGCCCGAAGCCGTTAGCCACGCGGTGTTCACCAGCCATCCTGATGCCCACTTGCAAGCGTTATTACCGCAGATGCAGCCTTTCGGCCACATCGCTTGTATCGTGCCGTTGGCTGCTCCGATAGATCTCAACCCATTGATGCAAAAGAGCTTGTCTTTTCACTGGGAATATATGTTTACTAAACCGCTGTTTCAGCCTTCAGACAGGCTTACACAAGGGCAGATTCTCAACCAAGTCAGCAGTTGGCTAGACGAAGGCCTTTTGCGCAGCACGCAAACCCGCTGTCTCGGCCCGCTGTGTGCACAGCATGTGCAGCAGGCACTGGAGCTGCTGAATGAGGGACACACCATCGGCAAGCTCACTTTTTCTAATTTCCTTAACTAAGAGAGAACATTATGACTTATCAAACTCAAGCACAACAATTTCTTGCCGACATATTTACCGGCAAACTGCCCGAAGCATTGGTGGCTTGCGCCGAAGATGTGGTTTTCATCAGCACTCGCCCCGAACCTTCCGAACAAGTGCGTGCCTATGGACGTTATAGCGGCCATGCGGGTGCCATTGATTTTTTCCAAGCTTTTGGCGAAATGCTGGAGCCGGGCGAGTTTGAGATATACGATACCATCGCCCAAGGGCAGCACGTGATGATGTATGGGCGTTTGAAACACATCGCCCGAGCCACCGGCCGCCCCTTTGCCAGCGATTGGGCGCTGGTGATGAAGTTTGATGAAGCTGGTAAGCTGGCGCTGTACCACTTCTACGAAGATACCGCCGCGCTGGAATGGGCGCTGGGAGTGAACGAATGAAACCCGCTCTGTTGCTGTGTGGATATGGCCCCGGCATCAGTCACAGCGTGGCTCGGCGCTTTGGCCGCGAAGGCTACCCGCTGCATCTGGTGGCACGCCGCCAAGACAAACTCGATGCCGCGGTGGCTGGCTTGCAGCAAGAGGGCATGGTGGCGACGGCGCATGCTTGCGACTTGAGCGATCCCCATGCGCTGCAAAACTTGCTGGCCGGGTTGGCTGCCGAGCGCATCGGCATTCTGCACTGGAATGCGTTTATGGATGTGGAAGGCAGTTTGCTGACCGCTTCCCCCGATACGCTGGCAGCCAGCCTGAACCTGCGTGTGGTGCAATATCTGGCAGCGGTACAAACTCTGCTTCCTCAACTGGCCGCCGAACATGGCGCGGTACTGGTCACCAGTGGCGTGATGGCGCTGGATGATGCGGCCATCAACACTTTTGCGAGCGACTATGGCATTCTCGCCGTTTCGGTAGCGGCGCAGCATAAAGCCAATGCTGTGCTGGCATCAAGCCTAGCGGCACAAGGCGTTTATTTGGGTGAAGTGGTGGTGGCCGGTTTCGTACAAAATACACCCGGTGCAGATCAGCACCCCCAAGCACTTGATCCCGATGATATTGCTGAGGCGTTTTGGCAGATGCACAAAACGCGTGCAACGCACAGCCGGATTTTTCCGTTCAGGTAATGGTGCAATCATTGATGAAACGGGTTTTGTAACCAGCACCAATATCAAAATGCCTGTCTGAAACATTCTTCAGACAGGCATTTGTTTACTTCAAATAAGGTTTACTTCTTCAATTCCGCCAAAATCTCATCCACCGTGGCTTTGGCATCGCCGAAGCACATCACGCTGTTTTCGTTGAAAAAGAGCGGATTTTGCACGCCTGCGTAGCCGGTGTTCATTGAGCGTTTGAACACCACCACCTCTTTAGCCTTCCACACTTCCAATACCGGCATACCGGCAATCGGAGAGTTGGGGTCGGTTTGCGCGGCGGGGTTTACCGTATCGTTGGCACCGATCACCAATACCACGTCGGTTTCAGGGAAATCATCATTGATTTCATCCATTTCCAACACGATGTCGTAAGGCACTTTGGCTTCGGCCAGCAACACGTTCATGTGGCCGGGCAAGCGGCCGGCAACGGGGTGGATGCCGAAGCGTACTTCGGTGCCGTTTTTGCGCAGCAGGTCGGTGATTTCCGCCACCGGATATTGCGCTTGAGCCACCGCCATGCCGTAGCCCGGGGTGATGATCACGCTGTGGGCATCTTTTAGCATTTCGGCCACTTCAGCAGGTTTCACTTCGCGGTATTCGCCGACTTCTTCGCTGCCCGATGCGGCAGCAGAACCGTCAGTACCGAAGCCACCGGCAATCACGGAAATAAACGAGCGGTTCATGGCTTTACACATGATGTACGACAGAATCGCACCGCTGGAGCCGACCAGCGCGCCGGTCACAATCAGCAAATCATTGCCGAGCATAAAGCCTGCGGCAGCGGCCGCCCAGCCGGAATACGAGTTGAGCATGGATACCACTACCGGCATATCGGCACCGCCGATGGAAGCCACCAAATGCCAGCCGAAGGCCAAGGCGATTAAGGTCATCAGCAGCAGGGCAAACCAGCTGCCGTCTGCGCCGACAAACACCATCAGCAAGATAAACGACACCACCAAAGCGGCGAGGTTGAGTTTGTGTTTGTGGGGCAGTTGCAAGGGCGAGCTGCTGATTTTGCCGTTGAGTTTGCCAAACGCCACAATTGAGCCGGTGAAGGTGACCGCGCCGATAAACACGCCTAAAAACACTTCAATCAAATGAATGGTGTGCATATCGGCACCCACATCGCCCGGTTCGATAAAGCTGTTGAAGCCCACCAACACCGCGGCCAAGCCGACGAAGCTGTGCAACAGCGCAATCAGCTCGGGCATTTCGGTCATCTCTACTTTTTTGGCTTTGTAGATACCGATGGCGGCACCGATGCCCATGGCGAGAATCACCCAGAAGAAGCCGGAAGTTTGTTCGCTGAATACGGTGGCAAACAAGGCAATCGCCATACCGGTGATGCCGAAATAGCAGCCGTTTTTAGCGGTTTCCTGTTTCGACAAACCGGCCAGCGAGAAAATAAACAGAATGGCGGCAACGATATAGGCCGCAGTTACCAATCCTTGAGACATTACCTTACCCCTTTCTGAACATATTCAACATGCGGCGGGTAACGTAAAAACCGCCGAAGATATTCACGCTGGCAATCAGCACCGCGATAAACGCCAAGATCGACACAAAAGTATTGCCTTGGCCGATTTGCAGCAGCGCGCCGACCACGATGATGCCGGAAATCGCGTTGGTGACCGACATCAAGGGCGTGTGCAGTGAGTGCGAGACGTTCCACACCACGTAGTAGCCAATCACGCAGGCTAAGACGAACACGATAAAGTGGTTTAAAAACGCTGCCGGTGCCACCGCGCCCATCCATAAAATCAGCACCGCGCCGATTACGGCGGGGGCAAGTTTTTTCCAGGTAGGCACCGGTTTCGGCTCGGGTTTAGCCACCGGCGCGGCTTGCGCGGCCGGTTGTTGTGGTGCGGCAGAAACCTGAATAGCAGGCGGCGGGAAAGTGATTTCGCCATCGCGGGTAACCGTCATATTGCGGATGATCACGTCTTCAAAATCCAGCGTGATTTCGCCGTCTTTATTCGGGCTGAGCAGTTTTGAAAGGTTAACCAGATTAGTGGCATAAAGCTGAGAAGACTGGCCTGCCAAGCGGTTGGCCATATCGGTGTAGCCGATGATTTTTACGCCGTTGTCGGTCACATACAGCTCGCCCGGGCGGGTCAGCTCGCAGTTGCCGCCGGTGGCTGCTGCCAAATCGACAATCACCGAACCGGCTTTCATGCTTGCCACCATTTCTTGGGTAATCAGTTTAGGCGCGGGTTTGCCGGGAATGGCGGCGGTGGTGATGATGATGTCGACTTCTTTGGCTTGTTCGGCAAACAGCTTCATCTCGGCGGCGATAAATTCTTCGCTCATCACTTTGGCGTAGCCGTCGCCGCTGCCACCGGTTTCTTGCGGGAAATCCAGTTTCAGGAATTGACCGCCCATTGATTCGATTTGCTCGGCTACTTCCAAGCGGGTATCGAAGGCTTTTACCACAGCGCCCAATGAGTTGGCGGTACCAATCGCTGCCAAGCCCGCCACGCCTGCGCCGATAATCAGCACTTGTGCGGGCGGAACCTTGCCGGCGGCGGTAATCTGGCCGGTAAAGAAACGGCCGAACGCATTGGCCGCTTCAATCACCGCGCGGTAGCCGCTGATGTTGGCCATCGAAGAGAGTGCATCTAAGGCTT
>CALFOA010000015.1 GCA_937919795.1 uncultured Neisseria sp. | reverse complement strand
CTCCAAGATGCCGCCGAACAATTGTTCCTGATGCGCATCGAATGGGATTTGGACGGTTTCGCGCTGGCCGGCCGCTCCGCCATTGAACAAGCCTTCGCGCCGATTGCCGAAACATTCAACATGCGCTGGCGGCTGGACTTATCGCAAGAGCGCCACCGCGTCGCCCTGTTTACCTCGCAATACGAACATTGCTTGTCCGACCTGTTGCACCGCCACCGCACCGGCGAATTACAATGCGAAATCCCCCTGGTGATCGGTAACCACGAATCGGTGCGCGATTTAGTAGAAGCGCACGGCATCCCCTTCCACCACATCGTGGTTACCCCCGATAACAAAGCCGAAGCCGAAGCGCGCCAGTTTGCGCTGCTGGAAGAAGCCAATATTGATACCATCGTATTGGCACGCTATATGCAGATTTTGTCGCCATTGTTTGTGGAAAAATATCCCAATCGCGTCATCAACATCCACCACAGCTTCCTACCCGCTTTCGACGGCGCCCGCCCCTACCATCGCGCCCACGAACGCGGCGTCAAACTGATCGGCGCCACCAGCCATTATGTGACCAGCGAACTAGATGAAGGCCCGATTATCGAACAAGAAGTGCAGCGCGTATCGCATCGCGACGATGTAGCCGAGCTGATCGAAAAAGGCCGCGACTTGGAAAAAGTCGTGCTGGCGCGTGCGCTCAAATGGCACATCGACAGCCGCGTGCTGTCTTACAACAACAAAACCGTGGTATTCGACTAATGCTCTACAATTTGGTGCGCGACGCCGCGCAGACCCTGCTGTTTCGCTACCAAGCGCCCGAGGCCTACCGCTATTCGCCGCTCACCATCACCGCCATTCTCATTGCATTGGGTTTGCAATTGGCCGCGGCTTGGGCGCCGGTATTCGGCGACGCCCCCGGCGCCATCGCCTTTTTTCTGGTTTCTATGGTACTGAAATGGTGGGTATTGAGCCAAGTGATGCGCTCTATGTTGCATTATTTCGGCGCACCATTGATGCCGCTGCGCGGTTTTATCTTGGCCACTGAAGCGCTGGCGCTGCCCTCCATCATCGTTTTTTATGCCGGTGGATTGGGCATACTGGCCACTTTCTGGTCGGTATGGATTTTCTGGGCGCAAGCCGCCGGCTTAATGAAAATGAGCCAAGTCAACGGCTTGCGCGTGCTACTGGGTTATTTGGCTTACGGTACCGTACTCACTTTATTAAGCAGCGTCGTGTTATTTATCTTTATCTCCATGGGCTGGATTGATCAAGAAGTCGTACAAAAATTCGCCGAACAATTCAAGCTGCTCTTAGCGCCTCAACAATAAAAAAATGCCTGTCTGAAACATCGTATTAAACGGTTTTCAGACAGGCATTTTTGATTGGCAACACGAATCAATGCTTAAATAAACTGAATTCTTTGCTAAAAAGTTTTAGGTGCATAGATTCACCTACTGACGTCATTCCCGCGTAGGCGGGAATCCATACTTGAGCTTAACAAGCGTTTGAATAAACACAGTTTCTTAAAATCTAAACTGGATTCCCGCCTACGCGGGAATGACGTCACTTGTGTATCCAGCAGTCTTAGAAGATATTTTGCAAAGGTCGCAAACTACATCACTTCCAGCGTTTCAATCCCCAGCAATTCCAAACCCTGTTTTAAAGTATCACCGGTGAGTTTCGCCAATTGCAAACGGCTGTTGCGGGCTTCGCCTTCGGCTTTCAAAATCGGGCAAGCTTCGTAGAAACGGGAAAACAGCGTCGCCACTTGATAGAGATAAGCAGCCAGATAATGCGGGTAGGCCGTATCGGCGGCGTTTTGCAGTACATCTTCAAACTTCAGCAACTCCACCGCCAATTGTTTTTCCAACGGCTCGCTGAGCACGGGTTGGGCAGCGGCATCCCACTCGCCCGCTTTACGGAACACGCTTTGTACGCGGGTGTAGGCGTATTGCAGGTACGGCGCAGTGTTGCCCTCGAAGCTCAACATACTGTCCCAGTCAAACACATAATCGCTGGTGCGGTTTTTGCTCAAATCGGCGTATTTCACCGCGCCGATGCCGACGGTTTGGCCGATGTTTGCCGCCTCTTCCGCACTCAATTCGCTGTTTTTGCTTTGCACCAACGCCGTAGCACGCTCTACCGCTTCATCCAGCAAATCCACCAGTTTCACGGTATCACCCGAGCGGGTTTTAAACGGTTTACCGTCTTTGCCCATCATGGTACCGAAACCGATAAATTCAGCTTCTACGCTTTCCGGCAAATAACCGGCTTTGCGCGAAGTGGCAAACAGTTGGGCAAAGTGCAAGCCTTGGCGGTGGTCGACCACATACAGCAAGCGGTCGCCTTGCAAGCGGCCGACATAATCGCGGATACAGGCCAAATCGGTGGTGGAGTATAAAAAGCCACCACCGCTTTTTTGCACGATATAGGCCGCCGGTTCGCCTTCTTTGTTTTTAAATTCATCGAGAAACACTACTTTAGCGCCGTCATCATCTACCGCCAAACCTTTGGCGGTTAAATCGTCCACCACCACCTGCAAATCATCGTTGTATTTCGATTCGCCCGCCACATCATCGGGGGTGAGTAGCAAGCCCAAGTTGTCGTACACATTTTGCGCATGGCTTAGCGAAATCTCGACAAACTGCTTCCACAACGCCAGCACAGCTGCATCACCGCCTTGCAGTTTCACCACATATTCGCGCGCGGTATCGGCAAACGCCGCATCTTCATCGAAGCGCACTTTGGCTTCGCGGTAAAACTGTTCCAAATCGGCCAACTCAAACTCGGCATTGTCCTGCTGCTGCGCCACCATATAGGCCACCAACATACCGAACTGGGTACCCCAGTCGCCGACGTGATTTTGCGGAATCACTTTATGGCCTAAAAAGCCGAGAATACGGGCGATGCTGTCGCCGATGATGCTGGAACGCAAATGGCCGACGTGCATTTCTTTGGCCAGATTAGGCGACGAATAATCGATTACCACCGTTTTTTTGTCGGCGGCTTCGGCCACACCGAAACGGCTATCGCTTAAGGCAGTTTGCAAATTTTTCGCTAAAAAATCAGCATTTAAACGCAAGTTGATAAAGCCGGGGCCGGCCACTTCGGCGCTTTCGATTACCGCATTGCCCGCCAGCGCATCGGCGACTTTCTGCGCCAATTCGCGCGGATTTTGCTTGGCCTGCTTGGCTGCACCCATCACGCCGTTAATCTGGAAATCGCCGAAATCGGCATTTTTGGCCGGTTGCAATACAATCGCGCTACCGCCAATACCGGCCGCCTGAAACGCCGCTTCCGCTTCGCGGGCGACGGTTTGATGTAAATTCATAGGATTCTGCTTATATTATGGATAGATATAGATGTGAATAAAATTAGCCGTTATTTTAATAGAAAGCGCCTCACTATGCAGCAAAACAAAAGCCCGCTTCATTCGCGGGCAGGAAATTCT
>CALFOA010000014.1 GCA_937919795.1 uncultured Neisseria sp. | reverse complement strand
CGCCAGCGTAACCCAACAAAACGCCAGTCTTTCGGATACTTGCCCTAATATCCCAACCGTGTTGGGTTACGCTGGCGCTAACCCAACCTACACTTCTAGTTCATTATATAAATAAACTTATCTTCCCAACCATAAACTTCATCTTGGGCTTTAACTTCATCTAATATTTGAATTATTTTATCGAAATCATCTCCAAGTTTAGCTTTTGATATGGCTGAATTTTGCCAAATCAAAATTATCGGCCTTTCAATACTCGCACTCAGTAGATCCCAAAGAGCATCAAGATTACAGCCATAATATTCTTCTACTCCTAATGATGTAGCAATCTGTTTATGAAAGTCTTTTTCAGTCTCAATTAAATCACCTAAAATTTCTATTTTCATTTATTGCTCACTTATAGGTTCTGATATTAACAACAATAAGAATAGGTTGGCTTACGCTGGCGCTGACCCAACCTATTCTGGCTTTTAACTTGACGATTCCGATGCGATATATATTATCGTTGTACCTTCTGAAGTAGGTGGAAGAGTTGACCACTGCATTTCACTCAAAAAATTATGGGCTGCAATTCTCACTTGTTCCCATTCCGAAGCATCTAAACCTGCCGAAGTCCAAAGGTTAAAATTACTCATGACACTCATCTCTGTTATCACTTTATTAAGCGACATTAATGCCTCTTTTTGTAACAGCGTAAATGAATCATCATATTTTTTTAAAAAACCTTCAAGGCTAAGGTATTCCAGCGACTCTTCAAAACCCAGAACCATTTCGTCACCAGCCAATCCGGTATCAGGAAACAAAAATTTTTGTATATCAGCCGGTTGTGCTAATGCACGAACATACCATTCCAATTGATTTTTCATAATGAGCCTACTTGAATAATTAAGGCTTTTTCACCAAAAGCAAATGTAGGTTGGGTTAGCGCCAGCGTAACCCAACAAAATGCTAATCTTTCGGACACCTTTCCTGATACCAAACCGTGTTGGGTTACGCTGGCGCTAACCCAACCTACCCTGAAACCATCCCAATCAAAATGCCTGTCTGAAAACCATCCCGCAAGTTGCTCAAATAGTTTAAGACAGGCATTTCATTAAAAATCTTACCTTTCCAACAAAATCAAAGCCAATCCCCACCATCATCTTCCGCCGCTTCCCCCCTCACCATCGCCAATACCGCACGGCCGTAGCGTTCGGCTTTTTCGTCGCCCACGCCGTGGATGTCACGCAAAATTTCTAATGATGGCGGCTGTTTGGCGGCGATGGCGCGCAGGGTGATTTTGCTGAATATTTTGTGTTCCGGCTCACCTTCCACTTCGGCGGTGGCGGCGCACCAGGCGAGCAGGGTGCGCATCAGCTCGCGCTGTTGTTTGGCGCTATCGTTCAGGTTGTCGGCAAACGGGCGGCAGAGGGTGAGGATGTCGTTGCCGTATTGGCCGATGCGTACCGGCCCCAGCCCGTAGATGGCGGATAAGTCGATGTCTTCGGCCGGGGTGAAGCGCACTAAATCCTGCAAGCTCTCGTCGCTGCACACTTTGTGCGGGGTGGTGTTGGCGGTGGCGGCCTGTTGTTGCCGCCAGTCGGTTAAGGCTTGCCACAATTGGCGGTCGCGCTCGCTGCTGAAGGGGTTTTCGTCGTGTGTTTCGGCGGCTACGGCCGCATCGGCGGCGGTTTCTGTGTCGGCGAAATCCGAGCGGGCGAAGTTTTGGCACAGGGTGAGTAGTTCTTCGCCGAATTTGTCGATTTTGGCTTCGCCCAGGCCGTAAATGTCGTGCAGTTCAGACAGGCTTTGCGGCAGTTTTTCTACTAAATCGCGCAGGGTTTTGTCGCCGAAGATCACATAAGCGGGCACTTCTTCGGCCTGTGCGCGCTGCATCCGCCAACTGCGCAGCGCCTGCCAGATGCGCTCTTCGCGCTCGGTGCGCAGCCATTGGGTTTTGCTGCTACTGCTGCCGCTGTTTACGGTTTTTTCGCGCTTGAGCGGGCGCAGCCACACTTGCTGGCCGCCGGTGAGCACGTTTTTGGCGGCGGCGGTGAGCCGCAGGGCGTGGTGGTTGGCGGCATCGGCTTCGATTAAGCCCAGCCCCAGGCATTGACGGGCGACGGCGCGCCAGTCTTTATCGGACTGCTCGGCGCCGATGCCGAAGGTGGAAAGCTGGTGGTGGCCGTTTTGCCGTATCCAGTCTTCTTCTTTGCCGCGCAATACGTTGATCACATAGCCTGCGGCGAAACGCTGGCCGACCCGATAGATGCAGCTTAAGAGTTTTTGCACCAGCACGGTGCCGTCGAAGCGCACCGGCGGGTTGAGGCAGTTGTCGCAGTTGCCGCAGGGCTGGCTTTCTTCGCCGAAATGGCGCAACAGCAATACGCGGCGGCATTCGGCGGTTTCGCATACGGCAAACATGGCATCGAGTTTGGCCAGCTCGATCTGTTTTTGAAAATCGTCGCTGCCGCCTTCCATGATGCGTTCTTTCAGCAGCATGAAGTTGTTCATGCCGTAGCACAGCCAGCTGGCGGCGGGCAGACCGTCGCGACCGGCGCGGCCGCTTTCCTGATAGAAATGTTCGATGCTCTGCGGCATATCGAGGTGGGCGACGAAACGCACATCGGGTTTGTCGATGCCCATGCCGAAGGCGACGGTGGCGACCACGATGATGTTGTCTTCGCGGGTGAAACGGTATTGGTTGTGCGCACGGGTTTCCATGCTCAAACCGGCATGGTAGGGGATGGCGTTGAGGCCGTTGTTGCTTAAAAATTGAGCAACGTCGTCCACGCTTTTGCGGCTCAAGCAATATACGATGCCGCTTTCGCCCGTCATTTCTCTGCGGATAAAGTCGAGTAACTGCTTTTTGCCGTTGTTTTTTTCGATGACTTGATAACGGATATTCGGGCGGTCGAAGCTGGCGATAAATTCGGGCGCTTGTTCAAGCTTGAGATAATGGCGGATGTCGGCGCGGGTTTCGGCGTCGGCGGTGGCGGTAAGCGCGATGCGCGGTACTGCGGGATAGCGGTCGGCCAGTAGCCCCAATTGCTGGTATTCGGGGCGGAAATCGTGCCCCCACTGGCTGACGCAATGCGCCTCGTCGATGGCAAAAAGGCTGAGCAGGCCGCGTTGATACAAGGCGTCGAGCTGGCCGAGCATGCGCGGCGAGGTCAGGCGCTCCGGCGCAACATAGATCATGACCAACCGACCGCTCATCATCTCGCGCTCGATGCGCTGCGCCTCGTCCAGTGTCAGCGTCGAATTCAGGAAAGCGGCATGCACGCCAGCCTCTTCAAGCGCGCCGACCTGATCGTGCATCAGCGCGATCAGCGGGCTGACCACCACCGCCAGTCCGCGCCCGGAGCGGTGCCGCGCTATGGCCGGGATCTGGTAACACAGGCTTTTCCCGCCGCCGGTCGGCATCAACACCAACGCGTCCCCGCCGGATATCAAATGCTC
>CALFOA010000013.1 GCA_937919795.1 uncultured Neisseria sp. | reverse complement strand
GGGAGATGCTCGAGTCAAGCCCGAGCATGACGAAGGTAGCTATAACAAGAACAATGCCTGTCTGAAAACGAGCTTGCGAGTTTCTGCGAAGCTAAAAAATATTCAGACTGGCCTTCTCTCTATTTACTACTGCAACACCACATCCGACTTTAAATCAAACTTCGGAATCGGCACCCAAAAACGGCCACCGGTATCGTCTTCAAATTCATAACGTCCCTGCATACTGCCCCACGGCGTCGATAAATACGCACCGCTGCTGTAAGCAAAATCCTCGCCCGGATACAAGGTCGGCTGTTCACCCACCACGCCGGCACCCGCTACCTTCTCAACGCCACCATTGGCATCGGTAATCTCCCAATAGCGCCGCCGCAAAGTTACCGTTTCCTCACCGTGATTCACAATCACAATATGATAAGTAAACACATAGCGATCCTTCATCATATTACTCTGTTCGGCCACATAGCGCGGTTCGACCACAATCTCAATCTCGTTCATATATCTATCCTTCCCGCCTTATAGCCACCACATCATCAGTTGCAATACTACCAAGGTAAAACCGGCCGCAATCACATCGTCCAGCATAATACCGAACCCGCCATGTACCCGCGCATCAAACCACCGTATCGGCCAAGGCTTCACGGCATCAAACAGGCGGAACAGCAGAAAAGCCGATAACCACCAGAACACCGTTTGCGGCACAAACGCCAGCACCAGCATCATGGCGACAATTTCATCCCACACGATACCACCGTAATCCTGTATCCCCAGTTCACGCTCGGTAACATCGCAAATTTTAATCCCCACAATAAACAGTAGCAGGCACAGCAGCACCAGCCAACCTCCGGATATGCCCAAAGCAGAACACAGCCATACCAGCGGCAACGCAGGCAAAGTGCCAAACGTGCCCGGCGCTTTAGGCGCCAGCCCGGTACCAAAACCGAAGCCCAACAAACAAATCGGTCGGCTCAACAGCCAACTGAAAGTGAGTTTAAATTTAGCCAAAATGATCAAATCCTTTATGTTTTAAATGTACAGCGCCACCGTTGCGGCCCACTATCTCTAAATGGCCGCTGTTTGCCGTTATCCGGCCGATACGGCTCACCGCCACATCTGCTGCCCTACCCGCTGCTTCAACAGCTTCACGCGCGTTTTCAGGCGCGGTAAACAGCAGTTCGTAATCATCCCCGCCCGACAATTGCAAAGCGTGTAGGGTTTCTTCAGCCAAACTGGCTTTCAATTCAGCCAAAGCCGGCACTTCAGTTGCCTGTAAACACGCACCGACACCCGATGCCCGCAAAATATGCCCTAAATCCTGTGCCAATCCGTCCGATACGTCCATCGCCGCTGTTGCTATATCTAACAAACGCTGTCCTAACGCTACCCTAGGCTGTGGTCGGTGCAGCTTCAAGCGGCAAGCCGCTTCTACTTCGGCCGGCAATGGCAGTTTACCTTGCATAGCGGCCAACCCAGCCGCCGCCGCACCGATGTGGCCGGATACCCAAATATCGTCCCCCACCTGAGCGCCGCTGCGCCTCAAGGCCGAACCACAGGGCAACTCGCCGATAATCGTGACATTAAACACCCAATCACCGCGCGTGGTATCACCGCCAATCAGCGTAATGCCGTACCGCTGAGCTTCAGCAAATAAGGTATCGCAAAACGCCGTCAACCAAGCTTCATCCAAGTGCGGTAACGCCGCACTCAATAGCACCCAGCGCGGTATCGCCCCCATCGCCGCCATATCGGAAACATTTACCGCCAGCACTTTATGCGCCAAATCATCCGCCGCCACATCGGCAAAGAAATGGCGGCCGGCCAGCAACATATCGCTGCTGAAACACAAATCATAACCCGGCCGCGGCCGCACAATCGCCGCATCATCGCCTATCCCCAACACCAGCTCGGCATCGGTTTGCTGTCGGTTTAGATAACGGCGGATAAAGTCGAATTCAGTCATACGGCTTAGTCGAGAAAAAGGTCATAATGGTTAATTATAGCCGAATCAAACAGCCTTCTACTATGATGTAGCTGCACCCAAGCCTAAAGAATCCTGTTTATCAGAAATATGCCTGTCTGAAAACAAAGCTTGTGAGTTTCAGTGAAACTAATACAATTCAAACAGGCATAGAAATAGCGTAAGTATCCCAAATCAGTCATTATGAAGACTCATAAAATAAAGGCTCCGCCGAAGCAGAGCCTTTTATATACTCATTTAATGAGCAGTAATCATTTCAGATGATTACGGTTTTTGGTAACCGTGAACGCGGCTTACCGGGGGAGTCGGATGCCAACCAGTATCCACATCTGAACGCTCGCCTTGACCGGCTTGGCCTTCAGAAACTTGCTTGGTTACCAAAGTACGGATTTTCACGTCAACGCGGCGATCAGGCTCGATACAAGCAATCAGAGCAGCACGTTTTTTGGCTTTAGATACTTTTTTGCCCAATTTAGCTACTTCAGCTTCACAAGTAGCAGTCATGCGAGCTTGAGATTCACCCATACCAACAGAAGTAATCTTAGTAGCCGGTACACCTTGGTTAATCAAGTAGTTAGAAACGGTATTGGCACGGTTTTGTGACAAGGTTTGGTTGTACTCGTCAGAGCCCATGAAGTCGGTATGACCTTCAACACGTACAGATTCTACTTGAGCTTGAGACAAGCGAGCTGCCAAGTTGTTCAAAGTTTCTGTTGCTTCAGGACGCAGGTTGTATTTGTCGAAGCCAAACAGGAAGTTAGCAGACAAAGCAACGGTTTCGTCTTGGTACTCAGGAGCGGCAGGAGCTTGGGCAACGGCATCACCACACTCTACGCGACCTTGAGCGTCTTTATTGAAGTAGCCATCACGCCAGCATTCGTTGTAGTCGTTACGCACAACTTCGCGGCTTTCGCGGCTGATTACATAGCCATCTTTACCATGCGGCTCGCTGGCCATTGCATTGGCAGAAGCGATAGCGGCAACAATCAAAGCACCTAATTTAAGCTGTTTGGTCATTATTATTCCCTCATCAAAAAATTGTCATGCAACGGAAGGGGTCCATTACACATCACAATGTACAGGCTGCAGTAAAACCTGCAGCAACTCGGATATCTCAGGTTTGCACTATAAAAACCAGAACACAAACTGTCAAGAGCGAGCTGCTCGGCAAGCAACTGGATTACCTGCTTCCTAATAATGAATCATGCCGAAAAATCAACTTCGTGTCATTTATTTGCCGGCAATTCCTCTATTAAGCGAATATTGGAGTTGCGCAAAAACAACAAGATTTTTTATTTCACATACTACTTTATTAGATGACTTTACTGATAGTACCAGCAAAAACAAAAACTTTCATAAAATAGAACGATGTTGTTTCTTAGTTTTCTTGCAGTATATTACAATCGTCAATCATTTATTACACCTCGTCGACAAAAAACCACAAGCGATAGATTCATGAAACTACAACAATTACGCTATGCGCTGGAAGTATACCGCCATAATCTGAATGTGTCGGAAGCAGCAGATGCCTTATTTACTTCACAACCGGGTATTTCCAAACAAATCCGCTTGCTGGAAGAAGAGTTAGGCGTACAGATTTTTATTCGCAGCGGAAAACGCATCGTATCGGTTACTCAGCCCGGCCAAGTAGTCTTAAAGCTGGCTGAACGTATTTTGCATGATGTACAAAGCATCAAAAACATCGGCAGTGAGTTCACCGAACAAAACAGTGGCTCGCTCACCATTGCCACCTCACACACTCAAGCCCGCTATGCGTTGCCATCGGCGATTGCCCGCTTTCGCGAACGTTACCCCAAAGTAAGATTAACCATTTTGCAAGGTAGCCCGGATACGCTGGCTGAAATGGTCGCCTCCGGCAAAGCGGATTTTGCCATTGCAAGCGAAACGCTACCCAATGAACATGAGCTGCGTACATTGCCCTGTTCTCAATGGGTACATGCGGTAGTGGCGCCGCAAGACCATCCGATTCTGGATGCCCCTCACCCTTTGAGCATAGAGGTTTTAGCTTCTTACCCTCTGATTACTTACGAATTTGCTTTGGCAGCTGGCAACAACATCGCCCGCGCCTTTCAGCGTGCACAATTAACTGAGCAGATTGATATTGCACTGGCCGCTGCCGATACCGATATTTTGAAGACCTACGTTAAACTGGGGTTGGGCGTGGGCATTATGGCCAAAATGGCTTACGATCCGAAAACCGATCAAGATTTATACTTGGTTGATGCCAGCCATTTATTTGAGCCGTCAACCACCAGCATCGTGATGCGGCCAGACACTTATCTGCGCCGGTACACTTACGATTTTATCGAGATGTTTTCCCCTCAGTTAACACAAGAGCGGGTCGACAAAATCTTGCATGCACCAGTGCAGGAAGACTTCTCTATTTGATACAAAACAAAGAACACTATGCCTGTCTGAAAAATCTTTCAGACAGATCGGA
>CALFOA010000012.1 GCA_937919795.1 uncultured Neisseria sp. | reverse complement strand
TAAATCGTCGAGAAAAATCACACCGCTGTCGGCACCCTGTTCTGCCGCGATGGCACACCAAGCGGCGTAGTCGTAAGGGGCGTCGGTGCGAGCGCCGGGGTAGGCATCCGCCCAAGCGCTGTCGCTGGCGAGCAGCGGTGTGTTTGCCGTTGTGCCGACCCCATCGCGCCACAGCCATACGCCGTTGATGGCGGGCTGCCCCGCTGCGGTGCGCGCGGCGTTCAGCGCATGGTTGTGCAGCCACATCTGGATTTCAGTTTGCGCCGACAGCCAAGCGCGGCTGCCGTCGCCTTGCGCGCGCATGGTGCCGTCCACTTCGCCCAATACATCCAACACCGGCTCGGCTTGCCAATCGGCGGTTTCAGACAGGCATAGCAGCCACAAGTCGGGGCGGTAAACCTGAAAACGCCAGCCGTCGTCCGCATAAAACTGATTTAATCCCTCGCACAACTCAGCCGCTTCTGCGGCGCTGATACCGATTTCGCTGCCGCCAAGCATACTCATGCGGTGCATGCCCATCTGTTGCCACACCGGGCTGGCGAATACTGCGGGTTGCTCCGCCGGTATCGACAAAACTTGTTTGGCCAATGCAAGCAAGCTGCCCTGCCACAAATAGTCGGCAAAAAAAGCGGCGCTGTTTTGCGGCGCGGCGCTAAAGCGACCAAAGCGCAACAATTGGTTCAGCGCAGGTACATCAAGCGGCGGCAGGCGGGTTTCGTCGCCCCAATTGAGGGCGGGCAGAGCCAAAGTTAGATTCATGGCACACAAAAAGCAGGAGGCTGGGAAGCCCTTATTTTACGTCATTTCCCGCTCTCCCCCGAAGGTTTTTCCGCCGTTTTGCCGCTAGTTGCCTGTATTTATGGTAAAATACTAAAAAAAGTAAAAAAGGGAAAACCCTAGTGTCTTCATTCGGATTCACGCCGATAATAACGGCACATACCAAACTTGATAACTAAAGAAACAAGAAACCGGGCGCTTGATTTTGCCCGCCGGATTATCTTCATTCGGCCTGCAAAACCGCCGACGGTTCATTGAGAATACAGCGTCGTCCGACGGCGTTTTAAGATAAATCCTACCCCGCCGAGTCAACCTATTGGCAGCATGTTTGCAGCCAAGTAAACCGCGGGTGCTTGATTTAGGACAACTACAATCGTGACGAAACCTACCCCCAAGAAAAAATCACTCCACCGCCCGGTTCGCTGGTCGGTGCTGGGCTTCCTGCTGCCGGTATCGGCGGTGATGACTGCTTATGCGGTTAACGAGCCTTTGCCGAAAACCCCGTTCCAAGCCGATCGCGTAGTACAGGAATTACCGGCGGTATTTGTGAAAAATGAAACCTTCCAAAGCAGCTATTGGACTGAAGAAACCGTACAAGCCGGTGACAATCTGGCTGATGTGCTCACCCGCTTGAACGTGCCCCAAGAAAGCATTAAGAGTGCCGCCGCCAAAAACCCCAAACCTTTGCGTGCCGGCCAATCGGTGAGCGTGCGCATCGATTCTACCGGTGATGCCACCGATATTCAGTTCTTCGATGACAACGACAACGGTGAACTTAACCTGTTGGCCATCCAAAAAATCAACGGCAAATGGCAGGCTTCTTCTTCCGAAGTTTCCATGCAAACCATGCCGACCCTGCGCTCGGTAGTGGTACGCACTTCCGCCCAAGGCGCGCTGGCGCAAGCTGGTGTGGGCATTGAGTTGCGCGAATCGCTGCGCGATATTTTCAGCGACCGATTCAACATCGATACCCTGAAACCGGGCGACCAAATCCGCCTGCTGTTCAACACCATGTACTTCCGCGGCCAGGAAATGGCCACCGGCGACATCATCGCCGCTGAAGTGATTACCGGCGGTAAAGACTACAAAGCCTATCTCTACAGCACCGGCGACGAAGGCGGCAGCTACTACGATGCCAACGGCAAACCATTCAAACAAATGAATGCGTTTAACGTACAACCGGTTGAATATTCTCGTATTTCTTCACCTTACGGCACGCGCGTGCATCCGGTGCTCGGCTCGATCAGAATGCACACCGGTATCGACTATGCCGCGCCTGAAGGTACGCCGATTCGCGCACCGGCCGATGGCAACGTAACCTTCCGCGGCTGGAAAGGTGGCTACGGTAACACCGTGATGCTGCAACACACCAACGGCGTGGAAACCCTGTACGGCCACATGAGTGCCTACGCGCCGATCGGCGGCAGCGTAAAAGCTGGCGACATCATCGGCTACGTCGGCAGCACCGGCCGCTCCACCGGCCCGCACCTGCACTACGAAGCCCGCCTCAACGGCCAGCACGTGAACCCGGCCACCGTTGCCCTGCCGACCCGCCAGATGGAAAGCATCAATATGGCTAAATTCCGCAGCCAGATGACCCAAGCCGACGGCTCGTTGGCAGCGATTCGCAATCTGCCGGTAACGATTGCTCAGGTTGATTAAGGTTTAATCTAAGTTGCACAATGCCTGTCTGAAAAATTTTTCAGACAGGCATTTTGTTAGGTAAGATCAACTTCCCTCAACCTAAGAAACTTATCCATTAAAACCATTAGTTAATCAATCCATGAAAATCGTTTTGTTTCTTCTGCGTAGCCTGATTGTGCTATTTGCCATTACGGCCACCGTGGTTCTTTATCAAAACTACATTGATTGGCGCTGGTTTGAAAAACAAGCCGGCGAGCTGGCACAGGCAAAACTGGTAGGGGAAATACGCCCGGTTAAAAATTGTTGCGGGGATTGCTTGGAAGCACACCTTCAGTTTATTACCCGGCAAGGGCAACCAGTGATGCTTTACAGCGAAGAGATTTCGCGGGTAGAACAGGAAATTTTGAATAGCGGACAAACGCTTACCGTCCGTTATTTAATTGATCAACCTAAGATTGCCCGCATCCAACCGCCCAACCCACAACCTATTTTGGGGTCTCCCGTGTTTTTGTTACTGTATTTCTATGCATTATTTACGCTACTGTGGTTTCTGCTGCCGATGATTTTGAAAACTTGGGAAGATATTCCTAATCGCTCGGCAAAATCCCGCTGATTCATTTTGTTTTCCCCTCCAAATAAGCAAAATGCCTGTCTGAAAGTTTTTTTCAGACAGGCATTTTTTATCTTTCTCCCT
>CALFOA010000011.1 GCA_937919795.1 uncultured Neisseria sp. | reverse complement strand
TTCTTTAACGGTGATTTCGCCGTTGATTCGTGCTTCGCGTTCTTGTGCGATGATGCTACTCCTTAGTTTCTTGAAGATAAATTAGTTGGTAATGCCAGACAGGGCAATTTCTTGTTTCAGGTGGGCGATAAAGTCGTCTACGCCCATTGTGCCCAAGTCTTCAGCTTTGCGGCGTACGGCTACCTGATTGTTTTCTTTTTCGTTTTCACCTACCACAATTTGATAGGGATAACGGTATTGGCTATTGTCGCGGATTTTATAGCCGATTTTTTCGTTACGCAAATCCAATTCTACCCGGAAACCGGCAGCTTTCAATTTTTCCACTACTTCACGACAGTATTCGGCTTGTTTTTCGGTGATGTTCATCACCACCATTTGTACCGGTGCGAGCCACAGCGGGAAGGAGCCGGCATGGTTTTCAATCAGGATGCCGATAAAGCGCTCCAGAGAGCCCAGAATGGCGCGGTGCAACATCACGGGGCGTGCGCGGTCGTTGTGTTCGGTAACGTATTCGGCGTCTAAACGCTCGGGTAATACGAAATCGAGTTGTAAAGTACCACACTGCCAAGAGCGGCCGATGGCGTCTTTGATGTGGTATTCGATTTTGGGGCCGTAGAAGGCACCTTCGCCGGGCAGTTCTTCCCATTCCACATCGCAGGCGGTGAGGGCTTCGCGCAGGCCGTTTTCGGCTTTATCCCAAATTTCGTCGCTACCGGCGCGTTTTTCGGGGCGCAGCGACAGTTTTACCGATACGTCGTTAAAGCCGAATTGTTGGTAGATACGCATCAATAATTGGTTGAAAGCGCGTGATTCTTCGACAATTTGATCTTCAGTACAGAAGATGTGGGCATCGTCTTGTACGAAACCGCGTACGCGCATCAGGCCGTGCAGGGCGCCGGAGGGTTCGTTGCGGTGGCAGGAACCAAACTCGGCCAAGCGCATCGGCAGGTCGCGGTAGGAGCGCAGGCCGTGGTTGAAGATTTGTACGTGGCCGGGGCAGTTCATCGGTTTAACGGCGTAATCGCGTTTTTCCGATGAAGTGAGGAACATATTGTCTTGGTAGTTTTGCCAGTGGCCGGATTTTTCCCAGAAGGTTTTGTCCATAATCTGGGGAGTTTTCACTTCTTGGTAACCGGCGGCATCGAGTTCGCGGCGCATGTGCTGCTCGATGGTTTGCCACAGCGCCCAGCCGCGCGGGTGCCAGAATACCATGCCGGGGGCTTCGTCTTGCAGATGGAACAAATCCAGCTGCTTGCCCAAGCGGCGGTGGTCGCGTTTTTCGGCTTCTTCCAAGCGGGTGAGGTAGGCTTTTAAATCGTCTTTGTTTGCCCATGCGGTGCCGTAGATGCGTTGCAGCATTTCGTTGTTGCTATCGCCGCGCCAGTAGGCACCGGCTACTTTCATCAGCTTGAATACTTTGAGTTTGCCGGTAGAAGGTACGTGCGGGCCGCGACAGAGGTCGGTAAATTCGCCTTCGCGGTAGAGCGACAGCACTTCGCCTTGCGGAATGCTTTCGATGATTTCGGCTTTGTAGTTTTCGCCTATGCCTTTGAAATAGGCAACCGCTTCATCGCGGGATAATTCGTAACGCTCAACCGGAATGTCTTTTTTAACCAGCTCGTCCATTTTCTTTTCGATGGCGGCCAAGTCTTCCGGGGTAAACGGGCGTTTGTAGGCGAAGTCGTAATAGAAGCCGTCTTCAATGGTGGGGCCGATGGTGACTTGTGCGTCGGGGAACAGTTGTTGAACCGCGTAAGCCATCAGGTGGGCGGTGGAATGGCGTATGATGTCGAGGCCTTCTTCGTCTTTGGCGGTAACGATGGCCAAGTTGGCATCTTGCTCGATGCGGTAAGAGGTATCGACCAGTTTGCCGTTTACTTTACCGGCCAGCGCGGCCTTGGCTAAGCCCGTGCCGATTGAAGCGGCTACATCGGCAACCGATACAGGGGCTTCAAATTGGCGGACTGAACCGTCGGGTAAAGTAATGTTCAACATAAGTGCTCCAAAAGGCAAATATAGACCGCCCGATGAATGGGGCGGTTATGCAAGAAAACTGGTAGGCACGATCGGATTCGAACCAACGACCCCCACCATGTCAAGGTGGTGCTCTAACCAACT
>CALFOA010000010.1 GCA_937919795.1 uncultured Neisseria sp. | reverse complement strand
TGAACTTTGGGGGCTTTTAAAGTAAATTTATATAAAGCTGCTAGTCTAGAGCCTTTTATAAATGCCTGTCTGAAAAATAAATTGGCACACCGCATGATTTGTTTTTCAGACAGGCATTAGTTTATCCAACCGCTTTTCACACTTCTGTTTTCTTTTGCACGCTTCTTCTTTCATCTACTGTCTATTCAAGTAAACACCATTTATTCTATTCATCCATTTTAAATAAACCTCAACAGATAAACATCTTATCTCATCATATTGACGAATTTGACTTTAATCACAAACCCTCAAAATTGTCGACAATACATATTGACATCCAGCAAAAACAAAGACGATAATAATTATCAACAAGGTTTAGCCAAAAAACACCTTCGGGGATTGTCTGCATTTTAAGTTCCAACGATAGAAAGCCAGCATCATGAGTACCGTACCTTTATACGACCTGCCCAAAGGCAGCCTCGCCCACATTGATGCCATCCAACCCAACCAAGAGTTTGGCGAACTGGATCACTCCGTCAGCCGCCGCTTGGCCGATCTCGGCTTCTCCGACGGCACGCCCATCGAAATCATCGGCACCGGCCTGTTCGGCCGCGGCCCTTACGCCGTGCGCTTGGGCGAACACGCCCAGTTTTCGCTGCGGCGCGCAGAAGCCGGCAAAATCATCTGCCGCATCGAGCACAAGGATGCCACCAAATGAGCCAAGTGTATTATGCCTTGGTGGGTGCACCCAACTGCGGCAAAACCGCCCTATTCAACGCCCTCACCGGCGCACACGCCAAAGTCGCCAACTATCCGGGGGTGACCGTCGACCGCCGCGAGGGCAAGCTCACCGGCAGCCCGGAAGTCACCATCATCGACCTGCCGGGCACCTACAGCCTGCGAGTCACCAGCCCCGACGAAGCAGTTACCCGCAAAGTATTGCTGGGCGAATTAGGTAGTCAGCCCGATGCCATCATTGCGGTGGCCGACGCCACCAACCTGAAAATGACTTTGCGCATGGTGTTGGAGCTCAAAACACTGGGGCTGCCGATGGTGGTATCGCTGAACTTGAGCGACATTGCTCGCAAACGTGGATCGCGGGTGGAAGCGGCCAAACTGGCTGAATTGCTGGGGGTGCCGGTGGTAGAAACCGTGGCCACCAGCCACAACGGCACCGAAGCGATCCGCCAAGCGGTGGCGATGCTGCCGCGCGAACCGGCGCCGCCGCTGGATACCGAGCAAATTTCCGCCGTGATTGATTCACTCGACAGCCGCGAACTGTATGAAGAAGTGAATCGCCTGCTGCGCGACAGCACCCACACCCACATGACCCTGCCCGCTTGGCACACCAAGCTGGATAACTTTGTACTGCACCCGGTATGGGGGATGTTGCTGCTGTTGCTGATTCTGATGTTGGTATTCCAAGCGGTTTACACTTGGTCGGCGCCGCTGATGGACAGCATCGAGGGCGCATTCGGTTGGCTGGGTGAGTGGGTGGCGGAAAATATGGCACCCGGTTTACTGAACGATTTGATTGTGAACGGCATCATCGCCGGCATCGGCAGCGTACTGGTGTTTTTGCCGCAGATTACCATTCTGTTTGCCTTTATCCTGCTGTTAGAAGACTCGGGCTACCTGCCCCGTGCCGCGTTTTTGATGGATAACCTGCTCTCAAAAAGTGGTTTGTCCGGCCGCGCTTTTATCCCGCTGTTATCCAGCTTTGCCTGCGCGGTACCGGCGGTGATGTCTTCCCGCACCATTCAAGACCCGCGCGAGCGTTTGGTCACCATTACCGTGGCACCCTTGCTCACCTGCTCGGCGCGCCTGCCGGTGTACGCGCTGATTATTGCAGCAGTGGTGCCGCAACGCACCGTATGGGGCGTGCTGAATCTGCAAGGTTTGGTGCTGTTTGTGCTGTATTTGCTGGGCATCCTTTCCGCCGGTTTGGTGGCTTTTGTGATGAAAAAACTGGCGAAACGCCACGGTCGTATCCAGCAGTTCCCGCTGTTGATGGAGCTGCCGACCTACCGCCTGCCCAACTTCAAAAACATCGGGCTGAATCTGTGGGATAAAGTGAAATCCTTCCTGCAACGCGCCGGTACCATTATTTTCGCCCTCAGCGTGATTTTGTGGGCTCTAGTGAGCTTCCCCGGCGCACCGGAAAACGCCACGCGGCCGCCTATTGATTACAGCTTTGCCGGTATGCTCGGCCATCTGCTGCAACCGATTTTCGCCCCCATCGGCTTTACCTGGCAGATGACCATCGCCATGATTCCCGGCGTCGCCGCCCGCGAAGTAGTAGTGGCTGCACTGGGCACGGTGTATGCGGTAGGAGCCGACTCCGAAGAAGCCACCGGCAATGCGCTGATCCCGATTGTGCACAGCGATTGGGGCTTGCCGACCGCCTTCGCCTTTCTGGCATGGTATGTTTATGCACCGATGTGCCTGGCCACCATCGCCGTGATTCGCCGTGAAACCCGTTCGCCCAAACACACCGCTTGGATTGTCGGTTATCTGCTGGTGCTGGCTTATGCGGTTGCCTTTATCGTTTACCGACTCACCTTGGCGTTTACATCATGATTCAAGAAATTCTGGTTGCCCTGATTGTGGCCGGCTCTGCTTGGTATGCCTACCAAAAGCTGAAGCCGAAAAAACTCGGCTCTTCCTGCTCCGGCTGTTCGCGTTGCGGCGGCAGCCCGGTTTCGGAAAAGCCGAAAGATAAAGCTTCTTAGCACCTCTCGCGGGTTCTGCTTGGGGCTTCAGCAACCCGTTCCTTCCCCCGCCTTTAGCGGGGGAAGGCTAGGATGGGGGTGTTTCCGCTCTCAAATCCTATTTCTTCTCATTCAACTCACAACCCTTTCAGACAGGCCTTTATGCCTGTCTGAAAGGGTTTGTCTATGTTAGAATCATCCGCTATATCGATAACTGATACCAAAGCAAACCAACGCCCTAA
>CALFOA010000009.1 GCA_937919795.1 uncultured Neisseria sp. | reverse complement strand
TACGAGATCATCAAGTGTGACTGGAGTTCAGACGTGTGCTCTTCCGATCTAGCGACCGCTGTTGGGCAACACTTGGCACAAATTCTGCAAAGCCCCCAAATCATCACTGGTGGCCACGCCGCTATCCACTCGGTGTAGCAAGCGCGAAAGTTGGAAGATGCCGCCTTTGCAGGGCGGGCATTGACCGCAGGAATTGGTGGCAAAGAATTCGACATAATCGCAAACCTTGCGCACCACGCTGGTGCCTTCCGAAATCACAATCATCGCGCCGGTGCCGAGGCTGGAATGGCGTTGGCGCACCGACAGAAAGTCCAGCGGCACATCCAAATCCTTAGCGGTTAACAGCGTATTCGAAGGGCCACCGGTAAACACCGCTTTAAAAGCGTGTCCTTCCAGCATACCGCCGCCGTGTTCAAAAATCAGCTCTTTGAGCGTGGTGCCCATCGGCAACTCGTATAAACCCGGTTTCAACACATCACCGGACAGCGAATACAGCTTGGTGCCGGTTGCCTCACCCTCACCCAAGCCGCGATACCATTCGGCACCGTTGGCCAGAATATTCGGCACATTGGCAAAGGTTTCGGTGTTGTTGATCAGGGTAGGATCATCATTCACCCCGCTTTCAGCCGGATACGGCGGTTTGCGGTGCGGGAACGGAAAACCGCCGTTCAACCACGACACCACTGCGGTTTCTTCACCGCCGATATAGCGGCCGGAAGTTTCCACCAGCTTCAGCGACAACGGTTCGCCCAAATAAGCTTCGATGCGTTTAAACAGCTCGTGTTGCTGCCATTGTTCAATCGCCACGCTCACCGCTGCGATGGATTCGTGTTGATGCGGGTTGATGTACATCACCACATGGTTGGCGCGGCATGCCACCGCTGCAATCAAAGTCCCTTCAATCACCTGATGCGGCGTGTGTTCCAGCAAAAAGCGGTCTTTAAAGGTACCCGGTTCGTCTTCATTAGCGTTGCACACCACATACTTACCACCGTTTTTACTCGGTGCATTCGATGCCGCTATCCATTTGCGCCAAGTAGGAAAACCGGCACCACCCATACCGCCCAAGCCGGCGGTTTCCAGCGTGGTAATAATCGCCTCCGGATTATCCAGCGCCGCTTGCAGGCCTTTGCCACCGCCAACAGCCAACCAGCCGTCCAAATCGGCACCAACCAAACGGTTCGGATTCAACAATACTTGGTTTGCCTGATGTTTAGCCATGATGGTTCTCCTTAAGGCGGGCGTGTTCGCGCAAATCAAAACTACCATAATCGGGATAAAGCAGCGGTGCTTTTACCGTGCTGCTGATGCCGGCATGGGTCATTTCCCGTTGCAGGTTGTAAACGTGGCCTAAGCTGCCGCGTTTTTTATTAAACGGATGGTTGGAACGCTCGATACCGGCGGCGGCAGCCGTTCCGGCACGACGGCCAAAGCTAATGATGTCGAGCAAAGCATTGCCCATCAAACGGTTGCGGCCATGAATACCGCCGGTTACCTCGCCTGCGCCGTATAAACCGGGCACCGAAGTGGCGCCGTTGGCATCAATTTCCATGCCGCCGTTTTGATAATGCAGAGTCGGATGAATCAACATTGGTTCTACCGCTGGGTCGATGCCGCATTTGTGGGCAACGTGTGCCAGCGATACCAAACGTTTCAACACTTCCGGATCTTTGGCAATCAGGCGCGGCGTATCGAGGAATACCCCGGCTCGACCATCGCGTACCACACCGCGGCCTTCGGCTACTTCGCGCAAAATCGCGGCAGCCACCACATCACGCGGTTGCAATTCATCAACGAAACGCTCGCCCAAACCGTTTACCAACTGAGTACCAGCCGAGCGAACCGCTTCGGAAATCAGCGAACCGGCCAGATAAGAGGGATAAGCCACGCCAGTGGGGTGATATTGGAAGGAATCGACATCGCGCAGCTTCACGCCCATGCGGTAGGCCAACACCAAGCCGTCGGCCGTGGCCCGTAGTGATTGGAAGTGGCAAAACCTTGCAAATGCAAGCGCCCGCTGCCGCCGGTGGCCAAAATTACTGCTTTGGCCTGCACCATCAACAACTTGCGGTTTTCCAAATCGTATAACACCGCTCCCACGCAACTGCCGCGCTCGTCTGACAACAATTCAATCACCGGGCAGCGGTTCAGCTGGGTAATTCGGCGCTCCAGCTCTACCGCCTCGCGCAACACCCGCATCATTTCGAGGCCGGTGAAATCGCGGTAACACAACACGCGCGGGGTGGTGGTGCCGCCGGCGCGTTTGCGCTGCAAATAACCGCTGCTGTCGGAACCCGGCTGCAAATCAAAATTCATGCCTAAGCCGATTAGCCAGCGGATGGCAGACGGGCCATCAGTCACCATTTGCGCGACTAACTCTTTGCTGGCGGCATGGTGGCCGCCTTTGAGGGTGTCTTCAAAATGCTGTTGCAAGCTGTCTTCAGCGCCCACCGCCGCTTGAATGCCGCCCTCAGCCATCACGGTGTTGCTGTCGCCGATACGCAGTTTATTGGCCATAATCACGCTGGCGCCGCTCTCGGTTGCCGCTAAAGCTGCCGCCGCGCCTGCACCGCCGCCACCAATCACTAGCACATCGGTCGCGATTTGCTCGGCACCGGCCAAATCAAAATCCTGAATCAGAGGCTGGCTCAATAGCAATTCGGCCAATTGCGGATGGCAATATTCACCTGCATTGGCACCCACCGGCAGTTTAACGCGTGCATTAGCATGATAATCGGGGTGAAAACCGCTCAACAATTCTTCTTTTGCCAACTGGTCAGTACGCATTTCCAACTTAGAAGCTCGCAAAGCCGCCAGCGCTTGGGTATATTCGATACCGGATACAGAATGTGCCATTAGTGTGCCTCCTCTTGCAAAGCATGAATATCAACGCTCATCACACCATTATCGATTTGCTGCAAACGGCGCATCAAATCAATCGGTCGCAGCATACGCGCAGCTTTCATGCGGCGGGCAAACAGGCCGACATGGTTGGGGCGGATATTTTCCGGGCAGGCCAAGGTACACAAATTGCACATCACACACTCATCAAACGTAGCCGCTGCCGCAGAAAAATCACCGGCCACCACTTCGGCTACGCCGTCTTGTACTTTCAAACCTTTCGGGCAAGCGCTGTCGCAACCGCCGCAGTGGCGGCAATGCGAAGCTTCGGGAAAATAGCGTGCCGCATCGTCCATCCAGTTCCAGCCGTCACCCGCTTCGGCCACATCGTAATAATGCACATGCTCGGGGATAAAATAGTCGAGAAAACTCACTTGCATGCCCGGCTCGGCTTTGGTTTCGCAAGCCAAGGCAGTGGTGACCTCGCGCTCGCCCTCTTTAGCGGATCAAACAACGACAAAAGCCGCAAAC
>CALFOA010000008.1 GCA_937919795.1 uncultured Neisseria sp. | reverse complement strand
TTGCCTTGAGGGCAAATGCCCTCGAGCCGCCCGCGCTCCCAGCATGCCCGTTTAACAGCTGTTTCATGTAAAATGCCTGTCTGAAAACATTAAAACGAAAAGAAACATCATGAACGCAGCGGTTTATCTGGAAGACAACGAATACATCGCCTTATGCGATTTGCTGAAACTGGCCGGTTTGGCCGACAGCGGCGGCCAGGCGAAAGCCGTGATTGCCGAGGGTTTGGTGCGGCGCAACGGCGAAGTGGAAACGCGCAAAACCGCCAAAATCCGCGGCGGCGAAGTGATTGAGTTTAACGGCGCGGTATTGGAGATTTTCGATGGAAACGACCCCGAAGCCTGATGCGGCGGTGTTGTCCGAGCCTTTGCTGCCCGAGCCGGTGCGGCCGGAAGACTGGGAATGCTGCGGCAGCGAATGCGGCGACGCCTGCATCCAAACCATTTATTATCAAGAAAAAGCCGCTTACGACGCCCAACAACAGCGCCTGCGTGCGGCGCAGGCCGAAGCGGCGAAGAATGAACAAGAGCCGTAATAGTCTCGCTGAAAACAAAAATGATAGATTTACACTGCCATTCCACCATCTCCGACGGCGCGTTAAGCCCCACCGAAGTGGTGCGGCTGGCCAAACAAAACGGCTGTACCATGCTGGCGCTGACCGACCACGACCACACCGGCGGCTTGGCCGAAGCGCGTGCCGAAGCGGCACAATGCGGTATCCGCCTGATTAACGGCGTCGAGATTTCGGTTACCTGGCGCGGCCGCAGCGTGCACATCGTCGGGCTGGATTTTGACGAACACAACACTGCGCTACAAACGCTGTTGGCACAAGTGCGGCAGGGGCGGGTGGCGCGGTTGGCGGCGATGGCCGAAAAGTTGGCGAAAAAAGGCATCAGCGGTGCTTACGAAGGCGCGCTGGCGCTGGCGGCCAACCCCGAAATGGTGTCGCGCACCCATTTGGCCGACTTTCTGATCCAAAACGGCCATGTACGCAACAAGCAGCAGGCGTTTACCAAATATCTGGGCGACGGCAAACCGGCGGCGGTGGCGCACGAATGGGCGACGCTGGCCGAAGCGGTGGCCGCTATCACCGGCGCGGGCGGGCTGGCCATCATCGCCCACCCGATGCGCTACGGTTTTTCCGCCACCGCCAAGCGCAATCTGTTTGAAGAATTCAAAGCCTTGGGCGGGCAGGGCATAGAAGTGCACAGCGGCAACTGCGATAAAAACGACCGCCTCAACTACGCCTTGCTGGCCGAACGCTATGATTTGCTCGCCAGCAGCGGCAGCGATTTCCACCGCCCGAATGATTACAGCGGCGGCATCTTGGGTACCTGCCCCGAATTGCCCGAGCGCTGTCGGCCAGTGTGGGAACATTTTAAACCTGTTGAAAACCCCATGCCTGTTTGAACGCTTTGCATTAAAAACCAGTCATATCTGCTGGGAGCGCGGGCGGCTCGCCCGCAGGCAAGCGGTACGCTTGCATCAGCGGTTGAAACTTCATTGCAATGCTTGCTCTTGAGCTTCTCGGTTTGCCCTACGGGCAAATGCGGGCGAGCCGCCCGCGCTCCCAGAATGCCTGTCTGAAAAACTATCCGTGTGCTTTACCGTTAAACCGATTATGATGCATCACCTTGCTGCGGCCATAAACATTCCCATCCCATGATAGCGAAAACATTTAAATCATCCCTCAAAAAACTGTTGCCGGCGGCGGCCGCTTCGCTGCTGTCCGCCTGTGCGTTGGTGCAATATCAGCCCTTGCCGATTATCAATAAAGTGAATCCCGAAGAAGGCTACCGCCTTGAGAAAAACTGGGAAACCAAAGAGCATGACGATACTTACATCATCCTGATGTTTTCCGGCGGCGGCACCCGCGCGGCCGCGCTGGGCTACGGCGTATTGGAAGAACTCAAGCGCCAGAAAGTATGGATAGGAGATCGGAAGAGCACACGTCTGAACTCCAG
>CALFOA010000007.1 GCA_937919795.1 uncultured Neisseria sp. | reverse complement strand
GGCTTGGCGGCCACCAGCATTTTTTTCATGCCGGTGGACTCAAACTGGAACACGGCGGTGGTGTTGCCTTTGGAAAAAATCTTATAGGCATCGACATCGTCCAGCGGCAGCTGCGACACATCGACTTTTTCGCCGCTGGTGGCGGCAATAAAATCCTGCGCCATTTCGATGATGGTGAGGTTGCGCAAGCCCAGGAAGTCGAACTTCACCAAGCCCACTTCTTCCACATCGCCCTTGTCGTACATCGATACCGGCGAGGCGGATTCATCGGCCTGATACACCGGGCAGAAATCGGCGATTTTGCCGGGCGCAATCAATACGCCGCCGGCGTGCATGCCGAGGCCGCGGGTGAGGTCTTCCAGTTTTTTCGCTAATTCGATTAAATCCTGCGCATTTTCTTCTTCAATCAATTCGCCGATTTGCGGCTCGGCTTCCATCGCTTTTTCCAGGCTCAACGGTTTGTTGGCTTCCAGCGGAATCAGCTTGGACAAGCGGTCGCACAGGGTGAACGGCAATTCGAGCACGCGGCCGACGTCGCGGATAATCGCTTTGGACGACATGGTGCCGAAGGTCACAATCTGGCTCACCGCCTCGCTGCTGTATTTTTCGCGCACGTATTCGATTACGCGGCCGCGGTTGCTCTGGCAGAAGTCGATATCGAAGTCGGGCATCGATACCCGCTCGGGATTGAGGAAGCGCTCGAACAGCAGCGCGTATTTCAGCGGGTCGAGGTCGGTAATTTTCAGTGAATAGGCCACCAGCGAGCCTGCGCCCGAGCCGCGGCCGGGGCCGACCGGGCAGCCGTTGTTTTTCGCCCAGTTGATGAAGTCTTGTACGATCAGGAAGTAGCCCGGAAAGCCCATCTGAATAATGATGTTCAACTCAAAATCCAGCCGCGCCTGATATTCCGGCATTTTTTCGGCGCGCTCGTCTTCATCGGGATAGAGCTGCGCCATGCGTTCTTGCAGGCCTTCGTTGGATAATTGGATCAGGTAATCATCGAGCGACAAGCCGTCGGGAGTGGGGAACAGCGGCAGGAAGTTTTGCCCCAGCGTGAGGGTGAGGTTGCAGCGTTTGGCGATTTCAACGGTGTTTTGCAGCGCTTCGGGCACATCGGCAAAGCGCTCGGCCATCACTTCGGGCGACACAAAATACTGGCCGTGGCTGAATTCGCGCGGCCGTTTTTTGTCGGCCAGCACCCAACCTTCGGCAATGCAAACGCGCGCTTCGTGGGCGGCGAAATCGTCTTCTTGCAGAAACTGGGTAGGATGGGTGGCGACTACCGGCAGGTCTAACTCACCGGCCAGTTTCAGGCTACCGGCTACCGAGGTTTCCCATTGCGGTTTTTCAGGCAGGCGTTGCAATTCCAGATAAAAGGCATCGGGAAACCAAGCCGCATATTTACGCGCGGCTTCGCGCGCCGCCGCTTCGTGGCCGTTGATTAAGTTCACGCCCACTTCGCCGTAATGCGCGCCGGATAAGCAGATTAAGCCGCTGTTGTCGCCTTCGTCGAACCAAGCCGCGTCTAGCAGAGCGCGGTCGCCTTGGCGCTCGGAGCCGACATAGGCGCGGGTGAGCAATTCGTTGAGCCGCAGATAGCCTTTTTCGTTGCGCGCCAGCAAAAGCGCGCGAAACGGGTGGTCGGCATTGGCCGGATTGCTGAGCCATACATCAGTCGCCAACAGCGGCTTGATGCCCGCGCCGCGGCAGGCTTTGTAGAATTTCACCCAGCCGAAGCCGTTCATCAAATCGCTGATGGCGAGCGCCGGCAAGCGATAATCGAGCGCGCGCTTGACCGCGTTTTTGATGCGTACCGTACCGTCGGTAATCGAAAATTCGGTGTGCAGGCGCAGGGGGATGTAAACGGCTGGGTTCATGGTTTTTCCGGGCGGCAAATCAAAACAGGCTCTATTGTAACAGTTCCTGTTTTCGGGCGGAAAAGGGAATGTGCCGGGAGCGCGGGCGGCTCGCCCGCAGGCAAGCCGTAGGTTTGCATCAGGCGGTGGAGTGCTTGGGTTTGCCTTGCGGCAAATGCGGGCGATCCGCCCGCGCTCCCAGGATGCCTGTCTGAAAAGTATACTAAGTTGGTTTTCAGACAGGCATTGCTTGAGTATTCAATGCCTGTCTGAAAAATCGTTAAAACCCAATAAAAAAACCGCTGCCCAAGCAGCGGTTTTTGACCATGCGCATTATGCGGCTTATTTGCCGGATTTACTGCGCTCTTCCCAGAATTTGGCGTTTTTGATGCCGAGTTTCACCGGGTCAAACGTAAATTTGCTTACACCGGCTTTTTGCTGGGCTTCGTAGTCCGATAAAGCGAGGATGGTGGGTTTGGCCATAAAGAAAATCGCCAGAATGCCCAAGATGTTCAACCAAGCCATCAAGCCTACGCCCACGTCGCCCATGTTCCAGATGTAGCCGGAGCTGTTGATGGCGCCGTAGGTAACGGCAAACATCAGGATGACTTTAATCAGGAACAGCGCGCCGGTGCTTTCAGATGAACGGGTCAGGTAGGCCACGTTGGTTTCGGCGATGTAGTAGTAAGCCATAATGGTGGTGAACGAGAAGAAGAACACCGCTACCGCTACAAAGATTTGGCCGAAGTTACCGAATACGCTGGATACCGCCATTTGGGTAAACGCCGGGCTGTTGATAGAAGTATCAGCAGGCAGGTGTTGTACCAAGAATTGGCCGGCCGGTAACGCGCCTTGGATGTTGTACATATCGGTCATCAGAATCATGAAGGCGGTGGCAGAGCAGACAAACAAAGTGTCTACATATACCGAAAACGCTTGCACGATGCCTTGTTGCGCCGGGTGTTGTACCTCGGCGGCGGCGGCATGGTGCGGGCCGGTACCTTGGCCGGCTTCGTTAGAGTACACGCCGCGCTTCACACCCCAGCCGATGGCCGCACCAAAACCGGCTTGCGCGGTGAAGGCGTCGCCGATAATCATGCTGATCACGCGAGGCAAGTGGTCGATGTTGAATAATACAATCAGAACAGCCATCAGGATGTAGCCCAAGGCCATAAACGGCACCACATATTCGGCTACGCGGGCGATGCGTTTGATGCCGCCGAAAATGATCATGCCCAAAATCATCACGATAAACAGGGTAGCGATCAGTTTGTTCATACCCACATCGCCGGTAAACGTGGCGACCATAGAGCCTTCACCGGTGATTTTCGTTACCGCGTTCACCACGCCGTTGGCTTGTACGCCCGGCAGGAACAGGCCGCAGGAAATAATAGAGGCAACAGCAAACAAAATACCGAAGGTTTTACCGGCCGCGCCGCCGAAGAATTTTTCAAAATAATAAGCCGGGCCGCCACGGTATTGGCCGTTGTCGTTTTCTTTGTAGATTTGCGCCAACGTGGATTCCACATAAGCGGTGCTGGCGCCCAAGAATGCAGTCGCCCACATCCAGAATACGGCGCCGGGGCCGCCGAAGCCGATGGCTGCTGCCACACCGGCAATATTACCCATGCCCACGCGACCGGCCAGCGCTACCGCCAGTGCTTGGAAAGAGCTAATGCCTTCGGCAGAATCTCTGCGGGTAAACAGCAGGCGGATCATTTCTTTGAAATGGCGTACCTGCATAAAACGGGTGATAAGGGAATAAAACAGACCGGCACCTAGGCACAAATAAATCAGTGCCGGGCTCCAGATCCAACCGTTTAGGGTGTCAATCAGCTGTTCCATAGGGATTACGCTCCTGAGTAGCATGTATGTAAAAAAGCGATGGCTTGATGCCATTTAAAAGGTGATTTCTTAACAAGAAATTACAGGAAACGCTAATTTGCCACAAATCGCCACAAAATAAAAGCAAATTGAGCAAAATGATTCGGTTTTTCGGCTGTAAATGGCACGAATGATGTTAATCAACCGGGGAAATGCTCGGTTTTCGGCATGAAATGTCGCGAGCTCCCTATTTTGTGGTCGCAACAGGTGGAAGGTGTGGAACCGTATATCGGCTAAGGGTTTAAGTGATTTTTGCAAGGCTGGGCCAAACTTTTCAAGCCAAACCGTACTGAATCATTGTGACATTAATAATGAACGGCGGGCGGTTACGGTTAAAAACCACAATGGATGGCCAGTGAAACTGAGTAAGCAGACCGTTTTCAATGTATCAGGCGGAAAAACGCCCCACCAAGCGATAGCGGTCTGCCGGAAACCACAACCGCACGAAGGTAACGACTTTGCCGCCGCTCCAAGTACGCCGCTGAATCACCAAACAAGGCTCGCCTTTGGGCATGGATAAGGCTTCGGCCACGGCTTTCGGCGGCAGCAAGGCTTCCACCACGTGTTCGCCTTCGCTGAAGGGGGCGACGGCAGACAAATAATCGTGGGCGGTTTGCCGTTCAAAATCTTGATCCAGATAATGCGGCGCGGCAGCCGGGTTGACCCAGCGTTCTTCGTATTGAATGGCGGCCTCGTCTTCATAATGCACCATGCGGGTGTGGAAAACCGGGCTTTGCGGTGCGATGTCCAGTGCATCGGCCAGCTCGGCGGTGGCTGCCGTGGCTTCACCGGACAGCACACGGCAGCGGTGGCGGTGGCCGCGGCTCTCGACTTCGGCGGCAATGCTGTGGATTTCAAACAGCGCCGATTGCGCTTTGGGCGGCGCCACAAAAGTGCCCACCCCTTGCAGACGAATCAGGCGGCCTTCGTCGGTGAGCTCGCGCAGGGCGCGGTTGACCGTCATGCGCGATACCTGGAATTGCGCCACCAGCTCGTGTTCGGAAGGCAGGCGGTGGTTCACCGGCCACAGCCCTTGGTCGATTTGGCCGATTAGGTAGGTTTTTACTTTTTGATAAAGAGGTTGCGGAATATTGGTAGGCATGGCGGTTAAGAGTCTTTTTGACAATGAGGTAGTCATGAGGGCTGTCTGAAAACTCAATCATCCTTTTTCAGACAGCCCTTTTATGGTGGATAAACTCAATCCACACTCGGCAAAATACCGCTAGGCAACAGGCCGCTTAAGCAGCGTTCGGCCAACAGGGTAGCGGCGGTTTCGATATCGGGCGCGAAGAAGCGGTCTTCCTGATAAAACGGCACTGCGGCACGCAAAACGACACGCGCTTGTTCCAATTTCGGTGAAGAGTGCAAACCGTTTTCGCGCAAATCGATGCCTTGGCAGGCGGCCAGCCATTCGATGGCGACAATGTGGCGCACGTTGGCGGCCATTTCCCACAGGCGGGCGCCGGCGCGCGGTGCCATTGAAACGTGGTCTTCCTGATTGGCGGAAGTGGGAATGCTGTCCACGCTGTTGGGGAAGGCCAGCGCTTTGTTTTCGCTGCACAAGGCGGCCGCCGTTACCTGGGCAATCATAAAGCCGGAATTCACGCCGCCGTTTTTCACCAAGAAGGGCGGCAGTTGCGACATGTGTTTGTCCATCATCATGGAAATGCGGCGCTCGGCAATCGAGCCGATTTCGGCCAACGCCAGCGCGATATTGTCGGCTGCCATCGCCACCGGCTCGGCATGGAAGTTGCCGCCGGATAAAATATCGTCGTCATCGGCAAATACCAGCGGGTTATCGGAAACCGCATTGGCTTCCACCGCCAACACCGCTGCGGCTTGACGCAATTGGGTTAAAGCCGCGCCCATTACTTGCGGCTGGCAGCGCAGGCAGTAAGGGTCTTGCACCTTGTCGCAATCGGTATGCGATTGGCCGATTTCGCTGTCGTCGCCCAACAAATGGCGGTACACCGTGGCCGCATCGATTTGCCCCTGCTGGCCGCGCACCGCATGAATGCGCGCATCAAACGGCGTGCGCGAGCCGAGTGCCGCTTCGACGGTGAGGCTGCCGGTGACGCTGGCGGCGGCAAACAAATCTTCGGTTTCAAACAGGCCGCGCAGGGCAAAGGCAGTGGATACCTGGGTGCCGTTGAGCAAGGCCAAGCCTTCTTTGGCGGCCAGTTCAATCGCCGGAATGCCCGCTTTGGCCAAAGCCTCTTCGGCGCTTAACCATTGGCCGTTGTGGCGGGCTTTGCCTTCGCCCAGCAACAAGAGACTCATATGCGATAACGGCGCTAAATCGCCCGATGCGCCCACCGAACCTTTCAGCGGAATATGCGGATACACTTCGGCATTCACCAGCGCCATCAGGTGTTCCAGCACAATGCGGCGCACCCCGGAAAATCCGCGTGCCAGACTGTTGATTTTCAACAGCATAATCAGGCGCACGGTGGCGTCGTCCACCGCTTCGCCCACACCGGCGGCATGGCTCAACACAATCGAGCGTTGCAGTTTTTCCAAATCCTCGCGGGCAATGCGGGTGGAAGCCAACAGGCCGAAACCGGTGTTGATGCCGTACACGGTGCGGTTTTCTTCCACAATGCGGTTCACGCAGGCCACGCTGCGGTCAATCGCGGCATAGGCCTGGTCTTCCAGCTTAATCTGTACCGGCTCGTGATAAGCGCGGCGCAACTCGGCCAGCGATAAATGACCGGGCTTGACGGTGAGTGCGAACATGATGAGTTCCTTTCTTTTGTTTCTCTTTGTTTTGTAGATGATGTTTTAACGTTATCGCGCTTGCTTTCAGACAGGCATTTAAGGTTGAAGAATGCCTGTCTGAAAGCGTGTTTTATGGTTATTTCAAATAATTTACTATTCCACTTTGCCAAATACACAAATCTTATGACCGTCCAAGTCGCGCAGATAAGCCAAGTAAGCGGGGCCGATCGAGGTTTGGCGGATGCCGGGCGGGTCTTCGATGGCGGTTGCGCCCAGCGCGAGGGCGGTATCGTAAAACTGCTGCGCTTGTTTGACGGATTCGCAACTGAAGCCGATGGTGCTGCCGTTGGCGACGGTAGCGGGTTGGCCGTTAATCGGTTGGGTGATACCGAAGCGGGTGCCGTTGTGGCTGTAAAACACGCGTTGTTGGCCGGTGGCATTGGTGGTGCGTATGCCTTTGGGCGCGCCCAGTACGGCCAGCACGCCGTCGTAAAAGGCTTGGGCGCGGTCGAGGTCGTTGGTGCCGACCATAATATGGCTAAACATGATGTATTCCTTGTTTTGGTTTTTCAGATAGGCAGAGACGTTTGCAAAATACTTCCTAAGGCCGTTAGACACTCAAATGACGTCATTCCCGCGCAGGCGGGAATCCAGCTTGGATTTTAAGAAACTATTGTTAATCAATTGCTTGTG
>CALFOA010000006.1 GCA_937919795.1 uncultured Neisseria sp. | reverse complement strand
CGAGCGTGATATTGACTTGTTGAGAGGGAGTCAACATAAAGGTCTCCTTAAAGCCTTTTGAGGGTAGGTAGGTTTGTTGGTTTTATTGTGTTGCTGTGCAGCGTTTTTGTGTTTTTATTAAGACTTATTGCGGCCGCTTATGAAATATGCCCGGTCGGGCGCTAGATGAAGCAGTGAATCGATTGGAAAACGGCCAAAGAAAATCAAAGTGTGAAACGTGGTTTCATGATAAAGGATAGGCGGCATAATGCCTAGCGTTACCGTTGAGTTTTAATGTAAAAGTACAGAGAAAATATTTGTTTGCTGGTTCTGGGCAATATAGAGCCGAACTTGCTGTTGTGTTGGCATAATTGTGCGGCGGATGTTAGAGGGGACCTATGTGAATCCAGGTGAATGATGTTGACAGTGGTGTTGGTTTAAAAATTTGTTTTAATGGATCTAATGAAAAATTATTTTAGATGAGGCATATTTTTTAGAATAAAGTGGTGTATTTGATAAAATTTGATTATTTGGATTTGTTTGCTTCTCCATACTCCCGTATAGTGGGTTTTAAGCTATTGGCTGCTAATCAGATAAACGTAGATACCTGTTTAGGAAGCCTATGGCGGTAAGTTTTGGAAGAACTTTGATACCTTTTTCAATCGTTAATCTAAACATTAGGAGACAAACATGGCTACACAATTCTTTATGCCGATTCAGAATATTTTGGGTAAAAACGCGCTGGCAGATTCAATGGCATCCATCGCTGCCTTGGGCTTGAAAAAAGCGTTGATTATTACCGACGGCGGCTTGAGCAAAATGGGCGTTGCCGATCAGGTGGGCAAAGAGCTGCAAAAGAACGGTATTGAATACGAAGTGTTCGACGGCGTGAACCCCAATCCTACTGTTTCTAATGTGAATGCCGGTTTGGCTAAACTGAAATCTGCCGGTGCCGACTGTATCGTGTCGCTGGGCGGCGGTTCGTCGCACGACTGTGCCAAAGGGGTAGCGCTGGTGGCTACCAACGGCGGCAAAATCGAAGATTACGAAGGTGTGGACAAATCGAAAAAACCGCAACTGCCGCTGATTGCGATCAATACCACCGCCGGTACCGCTTCAGAAATGACCCGTTTCACCATCATCACCGATGAAACCCGTCATGTGAAAATGGCGATTGTCGATAAAAACGTGACTGCTTTGTTGTCGGTAAACGATCCTTCGTTGATGGAAGGCATGCCCGCACCGCTGACCGCCGCTACCGGTATGGATGCGCTCACCCACGCGGTAGAGGCTTATGTTTCCACCGCCGCTTCGCCGATTACCGATGCTTGCGCAGTGAAAGCAATTGAATTGATTGCCAAATACCTGCCGGTAGCGGTGAAAGAGCCGAAAAACGGCGAAGCGCGCGAACAGATGGCTTATGCCCAGTTCCTCGCCGGTATGGCGTTTAACAATGCTTCTTTGGGCTATGTGCACGCGATGGCGCACCAATTGGGCGGTTTCTACGACTTGCCGCACGGTGTCTGCAACGCTTTGCTGCTGCCGCACGTGGAGCGCTTCAACCAACGCGCCGCCAAAATGCGCTTGGACGAAGTGGGCGCGATTCTCAACGCCAACAATGCCGACTTGGCCGGTTTGGAAGTAATTGACGCGATTACCAAGCTGGCGAACATCGTTGGTATTCCGAAAACGCTGAAAGAATTGGGCGTGAAAGAGGAAGACTTTGGCGTGCTGGCCGATAATGCGCTGAAAGATGTTTGCGGCTTAACCAATCCGGTGCAAGCCAATAAAGACGAAATCATCGCGATTTTCCGCGCCGCATACGAGCCGGCTTGATTGAGTTGGTTTGAAGTTGGAAAAATGAAAGCTGCCTTTGGGCAGCTTTTTTGTGGGTAATGCTGGGAGCGCGGGCGGCTCGCCCGCATTTGCCCGTAGGGCAAACAGAAACGGTGTTGAGATTGTGAATTATAACGATTGAAGCAAGCGTACC
>CALFOA010000005.1 GCA_937919795.1 uncultured Neisseria sp. | reverse complement strand
GATCTGGATTGATAAACCCAAGGTTTCAGACGGCCTGCGGGCTTGTTGGGTTTTCAACCCAAGCTACCCGTTGTGTCACTTTTTCTTGTATTTCATTATCAATGCATCATCCGAAATATTCTGCTTGTTCAAGGCCGATGTAGGTATGCCTTAAACGTTTATCCGTTTCAGACGGCCTCAAAAGGTAAGTTGATGTAATGCAAAGGCCGCCCCTTTTCGCAAGCTCCGGTGATGGGTTGCCGCTATAATGATGATTTTTCGCCCACGGAAAACGGACACCCCATGAGCTACAAAACCGATGCAGAAATCGCCCACGAATCCCCCATGCGCCCCATTGGCGAAATTGCCGCCAAGCTCGGCCTTGATGAAGCGCATATTTCGCCTTACGGCCATTTCAAGGCCAAAATCACACCGGTCAAGGCTTTTGCGCTGCCGGCCAAACAAGGCCGGCTGATTTTGGTGACGGCGATCAACCCCACGCCGGCGGGCGAGGGCAAAACCACCGTCACCATCGGCTTGGCCGATGCGCTCAACCGCCTCGGCAAAAATGCGGTGGTGGCCATGCGCGAGCCTTCGCTCGGCCCCGTGTTCGGCATTAAAGGCGGCGCGGCCGGCGGCGGCTATGCACAAGTGCTGCCGATGGAAGACATCAATCTGCATTTCACCGGCGATTTTCACGCCATCGGCGCGGCCAATAATCTGTTGGCCGCCATGCTCGACAACCACATTTATCAGGGCAATGCGCTCGATATCGATCCCAAACGCGTGCTGTGGCGGCGCGCGGTAGACATGAACGACCGCCAGCTGCGCAACATCATCGGCGGCCTGGGCAAGCCGGTGGACGGCGTGATGCGCCCCGACGGCTTCGACATCACCGTGGCTTCGGAAGTGATGGCGGTTTTCTGCCTGGCTCAAGATTTGGCCGATTTGAAAAACCGCCTCGGCAATATGCTGGTGGCGTATAGCAAAAGCGGAGCGCCTGTGTATGCGCGCGATTTGAAAGCCCACGGCGCGATGGCGGCTTTATTGAAAGATGCCGTCAAGCCCAATCTGGTGCAAACCATCGAAGGCACGCCGGCGCTGGTGCACGGCGGGCCGTTTGCCAATATTGCGCATGGCTGCAACAGCATCGCAGCAACACGATTGGCAATGACCTATGGCCACTACGCCATCACCGAAGCTGGCTTCGGCGCAGATTGCACTGAGTACGGCTGAGAAAAAATATGCGCGTGAAAAAGCGCTGTGGGCGCAAGATGCTACTTCTAAGCAAGAATTAGAAGACGCACAAGATGCGCTCGCTTCAGCTAAAGCCACGATTACCGAGCTGAAATCGTCTATCAAGCAAACACAAATTTCTATTAATACGGCAGAAACCGATTTGGGCTACACCCGCATTACCGCGCCGATGGACGGCACGGTGGTGGCGATTCCGGTGGAAGAAGGTCAAACGGTGAATGCTAATCAAAGTACGCCCACCATCATTCAATTGGCCAATCTGGAAACGATGTTGAACAAAATGCAGATTGCCGAGGGTGATGCCACTAAAGTTAAACCCGGCCAGAAAGTGAAATTCACCATTTTATCCGAGCCTGATCAAACGGTTGAAGCCACGCTGGAAACCATTGATCCGGGTTTGACCACCATGTCGCAAGGCGAATACAAAACCAGCACCGATACTTCCGAAAAAGCGATTTACTATTATGCCCGCGCCTTGGTGCCGAACGAAGGCGGCAAGCTCGCCATCGGTATGACCACGCAAAACACCATTGAAATCAATCAGGCCAAGGATGTGTTAATCGTGCCAAGCGTTGCGATTAAAAAACAGGGTGCTAAATCAATGGTGCGCGTGCAGAGTGCCGACGGCCAAGCCAAAGACCAGGAAATTACGGTCGGCCTAAAAGACAGCATGCACACCGAAGTGAAATCCGGCCTGAAAGCGGGAGATAAGGTCATTTTGTCGGAAATGAGCGCAGAAGAAAGAGCGAAAATTCAGGACGACAGCATGCGCGGCCCGCCACGGTAGGAGCATGGCATGAGCTTAATCGAGTGTAAAAACATCAACCGCTATTTCGGCGAAGGTGCCAATCAGGTTCATGTGTTGAAAGACGTGAATCTCAGCATCGAAAAAGGTGATTTTGTCGCCATCATCGGCCAATCTGGTTCCGGTAAATCGACGCTGATGAATATTTTGGGCTGTTTGGACGTAGCGTCTTCCGGCTCTTATCAGGTGGACGGCACCGAAACTTCGCAGATGACGCCTGATGAATTGGCCGGTTTGCGGCGTAAGCGTTTCGGCTTTATTTTCCAGCGCTACAATCTGTTGAACGCCTTGAGCGCTCGCGATAATGTGGCGTTGCCGTCGGTGTATGCCGGTTTGGAACATACTGAGCGGGTGAAGCGGGCGGATGAATTGCTGCACCGCTTGGGCTTGGAAGGTAAAGAGCAAAACAAACCCAGTGAACTTTCCGGCGGCCAGCAGCAGCGGGTATCGATTGCCCGCGCCTTGATGAACGGCGGCGAGGTGATTCTGGCCGACGAGCCAACCGGCGCGCTGGACTCCGCGAGCGGTGAGAATGTGATCGAAATCATTCGCCAGCTGCACAGCGAAGGCCATACCATTATTATGGTGACCCACGATCCGAAGATTGCGGCGCAGGCTAATCGGGTGGTGGAAATTAAAGACGGCTATATTGTTTCTGATACCAGCAAAAGCACCGAAATTGCGCCGAGCAAAATCGAGAGTGTGAAGGAACGTATTTCTTGGTCGTTTTATAAAGACCAATTTTTGGAATCGTTCCGCATGTCGGTACAGGCGATTGTGGCGCATAAAATACGCTCGTTGCTGACCATGCTGGGGATTATCATCGGCATTGCTTCGGTGGTGTCGGTGGTGGCTTTGGGCAAGGGGGCGCAAGATAAGATTTTGTCGGACATCAGCTCGATCGGTACCAATACCATCAGCATTTATCCCGGTGAGGGCGTGGGTGACCGGCGTTCCGGTAGAATCAAAACCTTAACCGTAGCCGATTCCGATGCCATTGCGCAGCAAAGTTATGTAACCAGTGCGACGCCACAGACCATGTCCAGCGGTACGCTCACTTACCGCAGCGCTGATTTGAATGCGCAATTATACGGTGCAGGCGAACAGTATTTCGATGTGGGCGGGCTGGAATTGGAAAGCGGGCGTTTGTTTGATGAAGCCGATGTGCGCAGCGATGCGCAGGTGGTGGTGATCGATCACAATACCCGAAAAAAGCTGTTTGATGAAACCACTGATCCCTTGGGCAAAGTGTTGTTGTTCAAGAAGCGGCCGTTAACGGTGATCGGCGTGTTGAAAGAGCCGAAGAATCAGTTTATGGCTAGTGACAATCTACAGCTTTACGCGCCTTATACCACAGTAATGCACCAGATTACCGGCGAGAGCCACGCCAGTTCGATTATCGTGAAAACTCAGGATACCGCCGATTCCGAGATGGCGCAGAAGAGCTTGACCGAGCTGCTCACCGCGCGCCACGGTACCGAAGATTTCTTTATGGTCAACAGCGACAGCATCAAGCAGACCATTGAGAGCAGCACCGGGACCATGAAGCTGCTGATTTCGAGTATTGCGGTGATTTCTTTGGTGGTGGGCGGCATCGGTGTGATGAATATCATGCTGGTGTCGGTTACCGAGCGCACGCGTGAGATTGGGGTACGGATGGCGATTGGCGCGCGTAAGTCGAATATTTTGCAGCAGTTTTTGATTGAAGCGGTGCTAATTTGTTTAATCGGTGGCATGGTCGGGGTGTTGGTTTCCTTTTCCATCACGGCGCTGTTTAATTATTTGGTAAAAGATTTTTCCATGCCGTTTTCGATGTCGTCGATTGTCGGCGCGGTATTGTGTTCCAGCGCTATCGGTGTGCTGTTCGGTTTTATGCCGGCCAACCGCGCATCCAAGCTTAATCCGATTGATGCGTTGTCGCATGATTGATTTTTTTCAGACAGGCATCCTTATATATAGAATGCCTGTCTGAAAACTTTTAGATAAAGGTGTGTTGTGATGAAACCTTCTTTAAACAATTCAGCTGCTGCGTTAACCGTTTTGCTGTTGATCAGCGGCTGTGCCAGCCATCAAACCAATCCGCAGCTTTCCATCGCCGCCAGCGGCCAAGTGGTTTCCGAAGCCGAGAGCGCGGCGCGTTATCAGCTCAACCCCGAATGGTGGACGGTGTATCAGGATGCCAAGCTGAACGCCTTGATTACGCAGGCCTTGGATAACAACATCGATTTGAAACAGGCGGCGATTAATGTCAATAAAGCGCTGTATCAGGCCAATATTCTGGGTGCCAATTTAGTGCCTGCTTACAATGCCGGTGTGAGTGCCGATACCAGCCGCAATCTGAAAAACGGCGAGAGTAACAACAGCTTCAGCAGCCAGCTCGGTTTGAGCTACGAACTGGATTTATGGCGCAAACTCAGCGCCACCGCCGATGCGCAAGTGTGGACGTATCAGGCCAGCCAGCAAGACTTGGCCGCCAGCCGTTTGTCGCTGATTAATAATGTGGCCGATGCCTATTTCAACATTGCCTATCTGAACGAAGCCATCCGGCTGAATCAGGAGTCGCGCAAACATTATCAGGAAATCCACCGCATCGCACAGGCGAAATATAAGCAGGGCAAAGTGTCTTCCGCCGAGCCGACCCAGAGCGAACAAAGCTTGCTGTCTGCCGAAAACAGCCTGATTGCGCTGCAAACCAGCCGCACCGAAGCGGAACAGACTTTGCGCAATCTGCTGAATCTGCCGCCCAATCAGGCGATGGCGGCCGATCCTACTACTTTCAGCCTAGCCAAGCCGATACAGCCCGATTTGAACGTACCGATTTCGGTGTTGGCCAACCGCCCCGATTTGCGCGCCGCCGAAGCGCGCTTGCAGTCGGCCTCGCAAAGCTTGGTGGCGCAGCAACGCAGTTGGTATCCCACCATTACCTTGGGCGCGAGCCTCGGCGCTACTTCCGATAAAGCGTCTAATTTGTTTAACATCCCGATGCTGGGCGGCAGCGTGAAAGTGAACCTGCCGTTTTTAAACTGGCAGACGCTGAAGTGGGAAAACAAAACCGCCGAAGCCAATTTCAACAGCGCCCGATTAAGCTTCGAGCAAACGCTCACCACCGCCTTGAACGAAGTCGCCACCAATTATCAACAGTACCGCCAAGCCGAGGCATCGCTGGCCAATCTGGAGCGCAAATATCAGCTCGACCAGAAAAACAGCCGCTATTACCAAACCCGTTACCAATACGGCAGAAACGAATTGGCCGACTGGCTGACCGCGCTGAATACCGAATATGGCTCGGCGCAGAATTTGTTGAACCAGCGCTATCAGGCGTTGAAATATGAAAACATGGTGTATAAAGCGATGGCGGGGCGTTATCGGGTGAAAACCACCGAATAAATATTCATGATATGCCTGTCTGAAAAAACTGTTCAGACAGGCATATCATTATATAATCACAGCGCTGTACTTCTTTACTTCCCCCTTAATTGAAATGTCTGAAAAATCCGGCCGCATCAACCACGAACCCGCTTTCCTGCTCACCGCCACGCCGTGGCGCGAAAGCAGTTTGTGGCTGGAAGTGTTCAGCCGCCGTTATGGCCGCGTGGCTTTACTCGGCCGCAGCGCGCGTAAAGCCCAATCGGAGTTGCGCGGCGTGTTGGTGCCGTTTGTGCCCATCAGCGCCTCGTGGTACGGCAGCCAAGAATTGAAAACGCTGCACCGCGCCGAATGGCTGGGCGGCTGGCGGCAACCGCAGGGGCGTTCGCTGTTCAGCGGTTTGTATGTCAACGAATTGATGCTGAAGCTCACTGCGCGCGAAGATCCGCATCCGGCGCTCTACGATGCTTTGGCTACTGTGATGCGTGAAATTGCCGAACAGGCTAATCATGTTGCCGCTTTGCGAGTTTTTGAGTGGCGTTTGATGCAGGAATTGGGGCTGGCACCGGATTTGCAGCAAGACGATAATGACCGCGAAATTATCGGTGAACAGCGTTATTGGTTGGCACCGCAGCAGCCGGTGCAGGCATATTCGGCGGGTGTAGAGGGCGGCGTAGGCATGGCGGTGGACGGCGAAACCTTAATCAGCCTGCGCGAAGGGCGTTTCCATAGCGGCAACCATTTGCAGCAGGCCTTGCAACTCAACCGCCTGCTGATTGATTTTTACCTGCCGCAAGGCATTAAATCGCGGCAGGTGTTGCAGCAAATGCAGGCGTTTCAGACAGGCATTATTTGAAGTGTTAAGAATATTAAGATTACAAGGATAATATTATGTTATTAGGCGTAAACATCGACCACGTCGCCACTTTGCGTAACGCACGCGGCACTACTTATCCCAGCCCGCTGGAAGCGGCATTGATTGCCGAAACCCACGGTGCCGACCTGATTACCCTGCATCTGCGCGAAGATCGCCGCCATATTAAAGATGACGACGTATTCGCCATCAAGCAAGCCATTCGCACCCGCATGAATCTGGAAATGGCGATGACCGAAGAGATGCTGGAAAACGCTTTGCAGGTGTTGCCGGAAGATGTGTGTATTGTGCCCGAGCGTCGCGAAGAAGTCACCACCGAAGGCGGCTTGGATGTGGCCGGCCAACAGGAAAAAGTCGCCCGTTTTACCGAAATACTGACTAAAGCCGGTATCCGCGTGTCGCTGTTTATCGATGCCGATGAGCGCCAGATTCAGGCGGCGGCTGATGTTGGTGCGCCGGTGATTGAGTTGCATACTGGCGCGTATGCCGAAGCGCACAACCACGCCGAGCGTATGCAACAACTGATGCGCATCGAAGAGGGCGCCCATTTCGCCAGCGATTTGGGCTTGGTGGTGAATGCCGGCCACGGCCTGACCATTCACAATGTCAGCCCGATTGCGCAGATTCTCGCCATCCGCGAGCTGAATATCGGCCACTCGCTGATGGCGCAAGCCATTTTTCTCGGCTTGCCCGAAGCGATCCGCCAGATGAAAGAAGTGATGTTCCGCGCCCGCGCTGTGCCTTATTGATTAAGCTTTGGATTACTAAATGCCTGTCTGAAAAACAAAATAAAGGAGGAAATATGATTTACGGCATCGGCACCGATATGGTCGCCATCAAACGCATTGAAGCATTGTATAAAAAATACGGCCAAGCTTTTGCTGAGCGCATTTTGCATCAGGCCGAGTTAATGGAATGGCAAACTGCTGCCCAGCCAGTGAATTTCTTGGCGAAACGCTTTGCGGCCAAAGAAGCGTTTGCCAAAGCGGTCGGCACCGGTGTGCGCGGCGTGGTGACTTTGCGCAATGTCGGCGTCGGCCACGATTTGGCTGGTCGGCCGGAATATATTTACACGCCTGTGTTGCAAGCTTGGCTGGATGAAAAAGGCATCCGCGCGGTGCATCTGAGCATGAGCGATGAGAGCGATCAGGTGATGGCATTTGCGGTGGCGGAAAAATAAAGCTGTTTTAATCATTGAGGGATAAGGTAATGAAAAAATGGATGACCTACTTCGCTTTATTGAGCATGATGCCCGCGTTGGTATTAGGCAAAGGATTAGCCGCACAAGAGCAAAAATTGAAAGCCGAATACTGCCCGGTAAAAGGCGAAAAATGCAGCACATTGGAAGTTAACCGCGCGGTGTTTGCTGATAAACGCTATACGGAATTGGCCGACCATTTTCTGAAACAGCGCTTGAAGTTGAAGAGCTTGGCTGCTGCTGATTTGAATCATTGGATTAAAGCGGCTACCACCCCTTCAGAGCCGGGCGAAGAGTTTTACCCTCAAGAATACCAAACCGGCGTTGCGCTTTATGGTTACTCGCCTCGTTATCTGGTGTTGCAGACCAACGATTATGAATACACCGGCGGCGCACATGGGATGTCGACTTTTTATTACCATGTTTATCGCCGCGACCGCCCGCAGCAGCCGGTTAAGCTGAAAGATATTGTGATTCCCGGCCAGCAAAAACGCTTGGATGAATTACAGCGCCGCGCTTGGATGGCCTATTTGAAAAAAGAAGGGTTCAGCGCCAAAGAAATTAAAGAGCATTTGCAATATTTTGAGTTTAAAGCCACTGATAACTGGGCACCGACAGCGAATGGTTTGCAGTTTCTTTATCAGCCTTATGAAATTGGCCCGTATTCGATGGGTACGCCCGAATTGTTGATTCCAACAGCATCATTAAAAAGCATCATCCAACCTCAATTTTTGAATGAACTTAAATATTTTCATCAGGTCATAGATAATTGAATACTATGAATTCTTCTGC
>CALFOA010000004.1 GCA_937919795.1 uncultured Neisseria sp. | reverse complement strand
AGGCGAAGACACTCTTTCCCTACACGACGCTCTTCCGATCTCTGGTGTGGCCGTCGGCAGATAAGCCGGCAACCGAGAAACCATATAAGTTTTCTGTACTGACATAATTGGCCATGCGGAAGGCTTCAATCGCGTTGGAAAACGCAATCATCGAGAAACCTTCCAGCAAAACAAAACCGATTTGACGCTTAGGCGCTTGCATTGTCATTTTATTTCTCCTGTTTATTTTCACTAAGTCAGACAAGAATATGTCGTATTAAGCATATTTTCGGTCGACTATGTTTCATTATTATGTGGCTCAGATGATGCTGAAATCATAGGGTATTGTCAATCGACTTCATTGTTAAAGTGAATGCTCAAATAATCGAACAGGAGAAACTAAGATGTCTAATCAACAACAACTGCCCAGCTTGATCACCATTGAAAACGGCGAAAAAGTCAAATCAACCTTCAGCCTAGCCGAATACCAACGCCGCCAAGGTTTGCTGCGCCAAAAAATGACCGAGCTGCAAATCGACGGCGTGTTGTTCTCTTCTTATCACAACATCAATTACTACTCTGACTTCCTGTACTGCTCTTTCGGCCGCTTCTACGGCTTGGTGGTGACTCAGGATAAAGTGGTTTCTATTTCCGCCAACATCGACGGTGGTCAACCGTGGCGCCGTACCGTAGGCGACTACAACGTGGTTTATACCGATTGGCAACGCGACAACTACTTCAAAGCCTGTGCGCAAGAGTTGCCGAAAAAAGGCCGCATCGGTATCGAGATGGACAACCTGCCGTTGGAGCGCTTCGAGAAACTGAAAGCAGCATTGCCGGGCGTAGAGTTCGTTGACATCAGCGCAGCGTGTATGCGTATGCGTATGGTGAAATCGGCCGAAGAAATCGAATTCATTAAAAATGGTGCTAATGTGTGCGACATCGGCGGCTTCGCGCTGCGCGATGCGGTTAAAGAAGGCGTGCCCGAGCATGAAGTGGCGCTGGCTTCTACCCAAGCGATGATCCGCGAAATTGCCCGCCGTTATCCCGACAGCGAATTGATGGATACTTGGACTTGGTTCCAATCCGGCATCAACACCGACGGTGCGCACAATCCGGTGACCACCCGTAAAGTGCAAAAAGGCGATATTTTGAGCCTGAACTGCTTCTCGATGATTTCCGGCTACTACACCGCGCTGGAGCGCACCATGTTCTTCGATCATGTGGACGATGCCTCGCTGAAACTGTGGCAAGTGAACGTGGAAGTACACGAAGCCGGTTTGGCCTTGGTGAAACCGGGCATCCGCTGCTGCGACATCGCGCACGAGTTGAACAAAATCTACGAGAAATACGACCTACTGAAATACCGCACCTTCGGCTATGGCCACTCTTTCGGTGTACTGTCGCACTACTATGGCCGCGAAGCCGGTTTGGAATTGCGCGAAGACATCGAAACCGTACTGGAACCGGGCATGGTGGTTTCTATCGAACCGATGATTATGCTGCCGGAAGGTATGCCGGGAGCCGGCGGTTATCGTGAACACGATATCTTGGTGGTGCAGGAAGGCGGTGCCGAAAACATCACCAAGTTCCCGTATGGTCCGGAACACAACATTATCTCCGCAGGTTAAACGCAACTGACGGAATACCGTTGAAATAAGGAGGCCTTTGCAAAACACATTAGTCGTCTGAAACACAGATGGCGGCCAACAGAGCTTGAAACAGGTTCTGAGTTTTGCAAAGGCCTCAAATTTATTTCATACGGATCAAAAACCAGGAGGTTTATCATGGCAACAACTGTTGGTGTTTCAGGAACTTCTCATCATCCGCACAGACAAGATAAAGGAGATTTGAACCGGGCGGCTAAGGCGACGTTTATCGGCAATTTTGTCGAGTGGTTCGATTACGGTGCTTACGGCTATTTAGCCGCGACGATTGCGCTGGTGTTTTTTCCGGAGAGCGATAAAACCACCGCTTTGATGTCAACTTATGCCGTATTTGCCGCTTCTTTCATTATTCGTCCTTTAGGCGGCATTTTCTGGGGCTATATCGGCGATAAATACGGGCGTCGTCCGGCATTGTCGTGGTCGATTCTGATTATGACGGTGGCGACTTTTTTGATCGCCTTGCTGCCGGGATATGCCACGATCGGGATTGCTGCACCGGTGTTGCTGCTGTTGCTGCGTTTGGCACAGGGTTTTTCCGCTTCGGGCGAATATGCCGGCGGGGCGACTTTTCTGGCCGAATACGCACCACCTGAAAAACGTGGTTTTTACACCGCGCTGATTCCGGCTTCTACTGCGGCAGGCTTGTTGCTGGGTTCTCTGATGGCGGCGGGCTTGTACGGCCTGCTGAGTGAGGAGGCATTGGCAGAGTGGGGTTGGCGGCTACCGTTTTTGCTGGCTGCACCGTTCGGCTTAGTAGGGCGCTATATCCGTTTGAAACTGGAAGAGACGCCTTCTTTCCAAGCAGCTATGCAGAATGCACACCCCGAAAGTGTACCGATTAAGCGTTTGTTCAAAGAGCATCCGAAAGCTTTGTTGGTAGCCTTTTTAGTGGCCTGTCTGAACGCGGTGGCGTTTTACCTGATTTTGAGCTATATGCCGGAATATCTGTCGGACAATATGGGTGTGGGTAAAACCGAATCGTTTGTGGCGGCATCGGTATCGCTGCTGTCTTATGTTGGTTTTATTTTCATGATGGGTAAATTGTCGGATCGCTATGGCCGAAAATCCATGCTGATTACTGCTTCGGTGTTGTTTGTGGTGCTGACGTGGATGCTGGGGCATAACATTCTGTACACCTATATCGAT
>CALFOA010000003.1 GCA_937919795.1 uncultured Neisseria sp. | reverse complement strand
CTAGCAATGTAAAATTCATTATCTTTAAGTTAATTCAAGATAAAGCACCACATAAAAAGTACTTTTCCACTCCTGTATATTAACTACCTCGAGTGAAATTATTGTGTATACATATTTTTTTATTGTTTTGTTAAAAAATGCAATGGTTTTTTTAACATGCAAGCATTGTTGCAATAATATCCACTGAGCAGTTTGAACTTACTTTCTCACATCAAGCCAAATTTTCTCTCCTGTGTATATCATCAGATATCTTTGTAAAAATTCATTTTTGTCCTGCCATATATTACTCTTCTGATTCTTATACGCCCCTGTTGCTGCCTTCCTGCAAACCATTGAAAACATAAATTAATCCAATCAAGTTAGACGATAGTAATTTTTTACCCGAACCAGTCGTCCTTTCTATTGAAATCATTCCTCCCCCCTCCATATTACAGGGCAAATGCAGTTGTATTAACTTCTGCCGCCACCGCTTTATTCAATAAGGAACTGATTAATGGAACCAAAATCACCCGAAGATTTTATCCCCTCTTTTCGCCGTCGTAAGCTGGACGAACCAGGTTTCTTGAGGAAGCTGGCGCGTTTCGCTACTCGTTTGGGCGCACCGGCAGTGAGACAATTGTATGCACTGTATTACCTTTATCAGTCACCCAACACCCCAAAACGGGCAAAAATGATTATTGTGGGTGCGTTGATTTATTTCTTCAGCCCGCTCGACAGTATTCCCGATTTACTCGGCCCGCTCGGTTTCACCGACGATATCGCCGTTATCGCTTTGGTTTATTCCCAGATGAAAGCTTATCTCACTGAAGACATCAAAGTCCGTGCGCGCGAGGCGACGGAAAAATTGTTGCGAAAATAAAGCGCCTTTCCATAAAAAATCCGACCGCCTAAGCAATCGGATTTTTTATCATACTTGAGCGATACCGGCTAAAAAACACTCAATCAAGCCCAAAGCATGGCCATGGAGAGAAAATACCGATCGCCTGGCCGCTAAAGGCTCCTCATTAATGTCAGGTAAAACGCAACCTTCAACTGCCGCATATTCGACTGGTGTACGCTGCACATCCAGTGATCCGTCAAACAGTTGCTCTCCCAAAGGGCGGCTGCCGCAATCCAGAATACTCCGCCATTGCGTGGCTTCAGACAGGCATAAGCTGCGCGCCCACACCACCGGTGTGCCATTATAAGCCAGCAGAACATCGCGTATAAAACACGCAGCCGACTCGGGATGTGGCAACCAAACATCACCTCCTCCTTCACCCAAATACAGCACACGAACGGTAAACTCGCCGCCCAAAGATTTAAACGCCCGGGTCAACGAAGGTTGCTGCATCAGTTGCAAAGCTTGTGGCGGCAACGGAAAAGATAAGGGAGGTAACTGCGGCAGCCAAACCGGCTGAATATTCGGGCGGTCTTCCATAAAAGATTCAAGTATCAGTTAAACAGAAATAAAAAAGCAAATGAAGTCGAAGCGCTTTTAAAACCAAGAAATGCCTGTCTGAAAACAAACGCTGCATTGCTGCAAAGCCGATTTCAGACAGGCATCCTTATCAGGATAATGGTTTACAAACCGATCAAATTAATCCGCTGACCGGGTGTAATCACCGCACTATTACCGTTCCAACGACGAATATCGTTCACATTTAGATTAAAACGGCTGGCGATATTGCTTAAAGTATCACCCTTACGCACGGTATAAGACACCTGTTGCGCCCCAGCAGTCGCACGGGATTTACTCGCCACATTCAATACTTGACCCTTACGGATGTTGTTGCCTTGAATATGGTTTTGGGCAACCAAATCGGCCACGCTCACACCATAACGCTGAGAGATGTTATACAGCGTATCGCCGTCGCCTACACGGTGAGTAGAAGCTGAGGCCAGATTTTGTTGGGTATTAGCACGCGCCAAACGTTCTTCAGTGCGTTGCTGCTGTTTGGCACGAGCAGCTGCCGCTCTAGCAGCACGCGCCTCTTCCATATCGGCACGCGCCAGCGCATCACGAACCGCCGTAGCGGCACCACTGCGCAGATTGCTATTATCGACCAAGCTTTGCAGTTCATCGGCCTCATTGGCCGCTAATTGTTCTGCATTAACCATCGGTTGCTGAACCGCCTCAGGTGCTGCGGTAGGTGCGGTCGCTTGAGCTACGGCTACGGGAGTCGAAGTAGCTGCTGGTTGCTGCTGAACGGCGGCTACGTTTACCGCCACTTCAGGCGCAGGTGTAGCTGCGCGGGCTTCCGCGCGGGCGGCAGCTGCCGGTGAAGCTTGGGCAACACTTACCGCCTGTTCAGCCGGTTGTTGATACGGCTCGGTAGGCAGTGGCAACGGCTGATTGATGGCTACTGCGGTTGAGGTTTGGTTTTCAACAGCCGGGGCGGCTACTGCGGCAGGTGCAGCAGTGGCCACTCGTACAAAATCAGATGCTTGTGGAGCCGCAGCCACGGTTACCGCACGGGTTTGCGGCGGTACAATTTGCGGCGTGGAAGTATAGGCTCCTGAGCCAGTATTATTGGTAGCCAGTACCGGCATCGGTTCTACTTTTTGCAGGCGATTATTTTGCGGATTCGGATCGCGATCCAAGCTCGCCAAGTCGCCGGAACTATTACCTACTGCCAACGAAGTAACCGCACCACTGCGGTTCCAAGTCAGCAGAGTAGTCGGATCGGCTCGGCGGTAGTTCTGTTCAAAAGTATTGATTGACGCAACCGGCAGCAGCATTTTGCGGCTGCTGTTGGGAATGAATACTGATTGTTTGAAAGCTGGGTTCAGAGCACGGAATTCGTCTTCACTGATACCGGCTAAGCTAACAGCAGCAGAGATATCAATCGGCTGGTCGAGATTAACCGCTTTGAAATAAGGTTTGTTGTCGATTTCATCCAGATTCATACCGAAAGATTGCGGATTGTTGACGATATTGCGTACCGCCATCAATTTCGGCACATAATTACGGGTTTCCGCCGGCATTCTTAGGTTTTCATAGACCGGATCCAAGCCTTGTGCACGGGCACGGTTAACGGCACGGGAAACATTGCCCTCACCCCAGTTATAAGCAGCCAGTGCCAGCGACCAGTCACCAAACAGGCCGTGCAGATATTGCAGATAATTCAACGCGGCATCGGTAGAAGCAGCTACATCATGGCGACCGTCATACATCGGGGTTTGTTCCAAGCCGTAATGGCGGCCGGTTGCCGGCATAAACTGCCACAAACCGGAAGCGCCGACGTGAGAGCGGGCTTTAACCACATAAGCGCTTTCAATAAACGGCAACAGCGCAATCTCAGCCGGCATATTGCGTTTTTCAACTTCTTGCATAATGTGGTACATATACGGTTTGCTGCGACTCACCGTACGATTGAAATAAGCAGAATTGGCTGCAAACTTCGCCTCATGGCTGCGAACCAACTCAGGATTAACCTCATTCATGCGAAAATCTTTACGGATTTTTGCCCAAATACTGCCCGAAGCAACGGCTGATTTACCCTGATCCAGCGATG
>CALFOA010000002.1 GCA_937919795.1 uncultured Neisseria sp. | reverse complement strand
TTCCATCATCACTTCCAGCTGCTCGATGGTTTCTTTCCAGCCGCGGGTTTTCAGGCCGCAGTCGGGGTTGACCCACAAACGCTCAACCGGTACCACGTCCATCGCTTTGCGCAACAGGTGTTCCACTTCGGCAGCGGTCGGTACGCGCGGGCTGTGGATGTCGTATACGCCCGGGCCGATGTCGTTCGGGTATTTGAAATCACCGAAGGCGGTCAGCAAATCCATGTCGGAACGCGAGGTTTCGATGGTGATCACGTCGGCATCCATCGAGGCGATGGCCGGCAGGATGTCGTTGAACTCGGAGTAACACATGTGGGTGTGGATTTGGGTGCTGTCTTCGGCGCCGGTAGATGACAGGCGGAAGGATTCGCAGGCCCAGGCCAGGTATTCGTCCCATTGTGCTTTTTTCAGCGGCATGGCTTCGCGGATGGCCGGTTCGTCGATTTGGATCACTTTGATACCGGCTTTTTCCAAGTCCAGCACTTCGTCGTTCAAGGCGAGGGCGATTTGTTTGGCGACGGTGCTCAACGGAATATCGTCGCGTACAAACGACCATTTGAACATGGTAACCGGGCCGGTGAGCATGCCTTTCATCGGGCGTTTGGTCAGGGTTTGCGCGTAAGAAGACCAGTACACGGTCATCGGGTTCGGGCGGGAAACGTCGCCGAAAATGATCGGCGGTTTCACGCAGCGTGAACCGTAGCTTTGTACCCAGCCGAATTGGCTGAAGCAGTAGCCGGCCAGTTGCTCGCCGAAGTATTCCACCATGTCGTTACGCTCGGCTTCGCCGTGTACCGGTACGTCCAGCTCCAGTTTTTCCTGCACTTCTACGCAGTAGGCGATTTCTTTTTTCATCGCGGCATCGTAATCGGCGGCGCTCAATTCACCTTTTTTGAAGGCGGCGCGCGCTTGGCGGATTTCGCTGGTTTGCGGGAAAGAACCGATGGTGGTGGTAGGCAAAGTCGGCAGGTTCAGCAGAGCCTGTTGGGCTTTGATGCGCTCGGCAAACGGTGATTTGCGTTGGTCGGCATTGGCAGGCAGCGCGGCCAGGCGTGCTTTAACGGCATCGTTGTGGATTTTGGCGTTGGTGGCGCGGTCGGCAGCGGCGGCATCAGAAGCGGCAATCGCGTCTTTCACGCTGTCTTTGCCGTGAGCCAAGGCTTGTTTAACAGTGCCCAGTTCCACCAGTTTTTGTGCGGCAAACGCCATCCAGGATTTGATTTCGCTATCGAGTTTTTCTTCAACGGCCAAATCTTGCGGGCTGTGCAGCAGCGAGCAGGAAGGGGCGATCCACAAGTTGTTGCCCAGTTTGGCGGCAATCGGTGCCAAGGTGTCGATCACTTTGCTCAAGTTGGCGCGCCATACGTTGCGGCCGTCGATCAGGCCGATCGACAATACTTTGTTTTGCGGCCAAGCGTTGACGAAGGTAGCCACTTGCTCGGGCGCGCGCACGGCGTCGATGTGCAGACCGTGTACCGGCAGGTTTTTCAGCAATTCCAGATGCTCGGCAACAGAAGCGAAGTAGGTGCCGATGATGATGCGGGTGCCGGTGTTGGCCAGCTCTTTGTAAACGGTCGGGAAGGCATCCAGATAGGCTTGGGGAGCATCAACTGCCAGAATCGGCTCGTCGATTTGAATCCAGTCCACGCCTTCGGCGGCCAGTTCGCGCAGCAGTTGGGCATAAGCGGGCAACAGTTTCGGCAGTAGGGTGGCGACGCGGCAGCCGAATTCTTCTTTTTTCTTACCCAACCACAGCAGGGTCAGCGGGCCAACCAAAGTCGGTTTGATGTCGTGGCCTTGTGCTTTGGCTTCTTTGATTTGGGCAATCAGGCGGCCGGCGTTTACCGAAAATTCAGTATCGGCGTGCCATTCGGGTACGATGTAGTGGTAGTTGGTGTCGAACCATTTGGTCATTTCCATCGCAAACTGGGTGGCGTTACCGCGCGCCAGTTGGAAGTATTCGGGCAGGCTCAAGTTGGCGGCATCGAAACCGAAGCGTTTCGGAATTGCGCCCAAGGTGCACAACAGATCCAATACGTGATCGTAGAAGGAGAAATCGCCTACCGGCAACAAATCGGCACCAGCGGCTTTTTGGGCAGCCCAGTTTTTGCTGCGGATATCCGCGGCCACGGCTTGCAATTCGGCTTCGGTTTTGTCGCCTTTCCAGAAGGCTTCAACAGCAAATTTCAGTTCGCGCTTCGCGCCGATGCGCGGGTAGCCTGAGAGGTGGAATGTATTCATGGGATGGCTCCTGTTGAGTGAATCGTTGTGGGTTCGTCATGAGACAATTTGCAATGATGGCATCATGACGCTTTTTTGCAAAGGGGGCAAACGATAAATTTGCATATCTATATGAATAAAATTAATAATGAAAACGGTTGAACAACTTATGTGAATAAGCGAAATGCCTGTCTGAAAAAGGTTTCAGACAGGCATTTGAATAATCAGACTTAATGATGGGCAGGCGGAGTGGCTGAATGTTTTTCCTGCCAGAGCTTCATAAAAGCGATTTCGGCGCTTTGGGTACGGGTGATGTCTTGCGCCAGGTCGCGCAAGCGGTTGTCGCGGCCGTATTTCAATTGGATTTCCGCCATTTTTACCGCACCCTGATGGTGAGGGAGCATACCGGCGGCAAAGGCGGCATCGGGGTTTTGCAGCTGAATGCCTTTCATCATGTCGCCGTGCATGCCCGTCATGGAGGCATGGTATTCGGCGACATGGGCGGGTGCGGCCGCACCGGCGGGTTCAGACGGATGTTGTGCCAGCCAGCGCTGCATCAGTTTGATTTCGGCAGTTTGGGTACGGATGATGTCTTTGGCCAAACGGTTCATCTGGCGGTCGCTGCCGCGTTTTAGCTGGATTTCCGCCATTTTTACCGCGCCTTGATGGTGCGGGAGCATACCGGCGGCAAAAGCGGCGTCGGGGTTTTGCAGGCTAATGCCTTTCATCATGTCGTCGTGCATGCTCATCATGGCGGTATGGTATTCGTCAGCATGGACGGGCGTGTCGTTAGCAGGGGCAGATGCGGCATGCATGGCGTGGGCGTCGTGTTCGTGCGCAGCCGGTGCGGCGTGTGCCAATGCGGTGGCGGCGAAGAGTGCAGTGAACAGCAGGGTTTTCATGGTGTATTCCTTGAGAGGGTTGTGCAACAAGCGAAGTGGCGTTTATCGGCTAAGTTCGGCTAAAGGTCAAGCGGTTTGGAAAGAGGGTGGTATTGGTAGGAAGAACGCGGGATGAGCCGCGTTCCTTGTTTGGCGGAAAATAGCCCTATTGCTTCGCCGCTTGGGTTTTTTCCATTAAGGCCGACAAGAGTTCGGCGGTGTAGCCGTGGATGCGCTCGCCGCTGAGCGAGCCGCTGTATTCGCCCCAAATCGAGAGGGCGGAGCCGGCAATCTTATCGGTATCTTTCACCGCGTTTTCTTGATTTTGGCCATCCCATACGCCGAGCGTCCAGTTGTTGCGCAGGTCTTGCAGCGCGTAGCGGCTGTTATGGGCATTATCGCTGCCTTCTTTGGGGACGACATACAGATAATAGGAATTGTAGTTCAACACGGTAAAGCCTTTGTCGATCAGCTTGGGCATGCTGGCGCGCAGGTCGCGGCGGTATTGGGCGGTGCCGCGGTCGGGCGTGTCGCCGTCGTAGCTCCAGTAGGTCACCTGAATGTTGCGGTTGAGGTGGTCTAGGGTATCGTTGATGATGCCGTCGTTCCAGATGCGGGTTTTCAGGCCTTTTTCGGCGAGGAAGTCGTTCAGTCGGTTGGCGTAATCAATGAAGTGGCGGTTGGTTTCGGCGCTGTAAGCAAATTCATCGCCGCCGATATGGAAGTGACGGCTGCTGCCTCTGAACGCATCGGCTGCTTCACCGATTAATGATTCCATCAGCTGCACGGCTTCGGGATTGGTAACGTCTAATTGTTCGGGCTGATCCGGCGCTTGCAGCGAGGCGACATAGGGTTTGCCGTGGCGCAGTTCGAGTAGGTCGAAAATGCCGTTCATGTGGCCGGGACTGTCGATCTCAGGTACTAACTCGATGTTTTTCGCAGCAGCATAGGCTTTGATTTCATCGAGCTGCTGATAGCTGAGGAAGGGTTTGTTGGTTTGCGGGTTGATGTAGGTGCCGTATTTGCTTACTTTGGCATTTTGGGCGCGCTGGTTGAGGATGGCGCTTTCCAGTGAATAATTTTCGTTGTCGGAAAAGTGCAGGTGCAAAAAAGTACCGCCGGAAGCGCTGAGGGTGTCGATAAAGCGTTTAATTACGGCCACTGAATAGAAACGGCGCGAGGTATCGAGCATCAGGCCGCTTTCTTTGCGCTGGTGTTGTTGGCCGGCGGATTGATTGAGGATTTGTTCGGGAGTAGGGGCGCTGTGCGCTTGAGTTGTCGGAGCCATTGATAAAATCAGTAATAAAGGCAAGGTGAGATAAAAACGGGAAGGTATCATCATTGTATTTATTGGTTTTTCATCGGGAGAAAACGGAGGGCTATTATCGTTCAGCCGAGAGATGATGAACAGCCAAGCTTTGCAAGGGGGGGTTAAATTTATGCCAAATTTGATGAAGGTTTATGAAGTTGGAATGAGTGTTTGACTGAGGAAAACCGCAAATAAAATGCCTGTCTGAAAGATGATTTTCAGACAGGCATTAAGCGCTTGAGTTAAGTTTTAACGAAACGATCAATCAGCTTTTCTCATTATCGCTATCATCATGGTTACTTTGCTGCTGGCGGATTTCTTCATACACCGCCCGCTGTGCCAACACCGAACCTTCCGGCGCCTCCGAGGTTTCGCCTTGCTCCCACGGTGCGTTGTCCGGCAATTCCTCAATATGGATGGTACTGAGCGAGTAGTCGGGCTGGTAATGCAAGTCGTATTTCGCCGCCCGAATGGTCGAGAGCATAATCAGGCTCATGATCAGCAGCAGCGGCGCACCGGCGAAGATAGACGCCGTTTGCAGGGTGGAGAGACCACCGATAAACATCAGCACTGCCGGCATAAAGCATAATGCAAACGCCCAGAACAGGCGGTTCCAGCGGTGCGGTTCGTCGTCTACTTCGTGCTGTACCACCGAAGCCAGAATATAGGAAATGCTGTCGAAGGTGGTGGCGGTAAAAATCACCGCCAGTGTGATGAATACTGCAATCACTGCCTTGGCCATCGGCAGCGTTTTTAAAACGGCGAAAATAGCGGCGTTCGGGCTTTGGTTGTTGAGGATGGAAATCACATCCAGCTCACCGGAAAGCTGCAAATACATGCCGTAGTTGCCCAATATAACAAAGAACACCGCACAACCGAGCGAGCCGAAAAAGATGGAGCCTACCGCCATTTGGCGGATGGTACGGCCTTTGGAAATCTTGGCGATAAACAGGCCGATGGTGGGAGCAAATACCAGCCACCACGCCCAGTAAAACACCGTCCAGTCTTGCGGAAAATGGGTGTTTTTAAAGCCGTGCTCTTTAAATTCGCCGAACGCTTCCGTCCAGGTCATCATGCTGATCATCTGGGTAAGCGAGCGGCCGATGCTCTCCAGGCCGGTATTCAGAATAAATACGGTAGGCCCGCACACCAACACAAAAATCAGAAAGCCGATGGCCATATAGAAATTGATGTTGGAGAGAAACTGAATACCGCCGCGCAAGCCCTGATAGGCGCTGTAGGCAAAAATCATGGTGGTGACCAGCAATACCGACAGTTGCACCATCAGCGAATTAGGGGTGCCGAACAGCTCGTGCAAGCCCTCGGTAATCATCGGCGAGGCCAAGCCCAAAGTGGTGGCGCCGCCGCCGATCATGCCGAATACAAAGAAGATGTCGACCAGTTTGCCCCAATTGCTTTTGGCAAAACGCTCGCCAAACAGCGGCATCAGGCTCTGGCTCACTTTTAAAATCGGTGAATTGCGCACATGGGCGAAATAGGCAATCGAAATGGCGGGCACCAGATAAATCGCCCACGCCACCGGCCCCCAGTGGAACAGGCCGTAGGTAGACGCCCAGCGTATCGCTTCGGTAGAACCCGGCTCAAGACCAAACGGCGGGCCTTGGTAGTAATACATCCATTCCAGAATTCCCCAGTAGAGGATACTCGCGCCGATACCGCCGCAAAACATCATCGCCGCCCAAGAGCCGGTTTTGAATTCGATATCGTCTTCCGCTTTACCCAGTTTGATGTTGCCGATGTCGGAACAGCAGATATAGGTAACGAATACCAGCGAGAGCACGCCGAAGGCTAAATAAGCGCCGCCGAGTTTGTTGGTGACAAAGGTTTTGGTAGCCGCTACCCAATCGGCGCCTTGTTCGGGAAACACCACCAACGGTAGCGTGACCGCAATCAGGATAAACAGCGTACCGAAAAAGGTGAATTTATCGATGCGGGTGTCGGGGGTATCGGAAGTATGTTGTTTAAAGTTTTTATCGGAATCAAACATCCCCAGATGTCGGTAAGAAGTGGGGTGCTTGGAGGGAGAGTGTGGGGCGTAGCTGGCAGCTTTAGGCTGTTTCGACGCCGGTTGGTGACGGTTTGCAGACAATGTTGGCTCCTTGTAAGTTGCTTATTCTTGAGTGTCATGTCGTTTTCCGAGCGATATCCTCGGGGGAAATACTGCGTGTAAAAATATGTCGGGCTTGTGTTATGGAAAGTCAGTAGTATAACATAAAAATAAGAGTATGATTTTATTGTAATTTTTTTGAGGTGGTTTGCTAGGTGGTGGTGGCGCAAGATTTATCCGCAGATTGCGGATGGGAAACGGCCGTGCTTGCTTTATAATTCTCTTTATATTTCACTTTCCACAAGGCCGGTTGAAACCGGAATCAGCCATGGAATCCATTATCGAATTGCGCCATCTCAAAACCCTGTTGGCATTGGAAGAAACCGGCAGCGTGTCGCTGGCCGCCAAACGCGTTTTTCTCACTCAATCGGCGTTGTCGCACCAAATCCGCGCGCTGGAAAACTACTACGGCACGCCGCTGTTTGAACGCAAATCCAGCCCGCTGCGCTTTACCCCCGCCGGCGAGCGGCTGCTGCGGCTGGCGCGCGATTTGTTGCCGCAAGTCTCCGCCGCCGAGCGTGATTTGGCGCAGATTATCGAGGGTGAGGCGGGTGAGTTGCGGCTGGCGGTGGAGTGCCATACCTGTTTTGATTGGCTGATGCCGGCAATGGGCGAGTTCCGCCCCTTGTGGCCGCAAGTGGAATTAGACATCGTTTCCGGCTTCCAAGCCGATCCCGTCGGCCTGCTGCTGACACACCGCGCCGATTTGGCGATTGTTTCCGAAGCCGTGCCGCAGGCGGGGATTGCCTATCAGCCGCTGTTTGCCTATGAAATGGTGGGCATTTGTGCCAAAGATCATCCGTTGGCGGCAAAAGCCGTGTGGGAAGCGCCGGATTTTGCCGATGAAACGCTGATTACCTATCCGGTGCCCGACGATATGCTGGATTTGTTGCGCAAAATCCTACTGCCGGTCGGCATCAACCCGCCGCGCCGCCACAGCGAATTAACCATCGCCATCATCCAATTGGTGGCCAGCCGCCGCGGTATCGCCGCGCTGCCGTATTGGACGGTGATGCCGTATCTGGAAAAAGACTATGTGATTTCCCGCCCGATTACCCACGAAGGTCTGCAAAGCGAACTCTACGCCGCCATGCGCAGCGAAGATGTCGATAAAACCTATCTCGATAACTTCTGCCAAATCGTGCGCGACCGCGGTTTCGCCGACTTGCCGGGCTTGAGTGTGTTGAAGATGGAAGATTAAAGGTTTTCAGACAGGCGTAGGTCGGATTCTCGAATCCGACAAAACGTTTGATATTTCTACTATTTCCCATCATTGCGAGAAGATTAAAAATGTCGGATACGAGTATCCGACCTACTGTTTGAATGCCTGTCTGAAACGCCCACAAGGAGCCGCCTCATGATTCCCGTGTTATCCGATTTAACTTACCCGATTATCCAAGCGCCGATGGCTGGGGTGCAGGGTGTGCGGCTGGTGGCGGCGGTGTGCCGCGCCGGTGCGCTCGGTTCGCTGCCCGCCGCCATGCTGTCACACGAGCAATTAGATCAAGCGCTGGCGGCTTTAAATGCCGAATGCGGCGGCGCACCTTATAACGTCAATTTTTTCGTCCACCGTACCCCCAGCGTTTCCGCCGAACAGCAAGCCGCGTGGTTGGCTTTGTTGCAGCCGTATTTCGACGAACTGGGCTTAAATCCCGCCGATCTTCCGCAAGATCGGAAGAGCACACGTCTGAACTCC
>CALFOA010000001.1 GCA_937919795.1 uncultured Neisseria sp. | reverse complement strand
CAACCGAACTCAAATAATGCTAAAAGTCTCGCCCTTTCCAGTTTGCCCTTCGGGCAAATGCGGGCGAGCCGCCCGCGCCCCCAGCATACTTTTCAATCAAAAAATGCCTGTCTGAAAAACAATATTTTTCAGACAGGCATTTTGTTCAAGCAAAAGAAAACTTACGATTCCTGCTGGTTACCCAATTGCGGCAACACCGAACCTTCGCCCAGCGACAGCAAACCGGTTTGCGCATACAAGCCCAGTTTGCCGCGGGTATCGACGATGTCCAGATTGCGCATGGTGAGCTGGCCGATACGGTCGGCCGGCGTAAAGGCGGCGTTTTCCACTTTTTCCATGCTCAGGCGCTCGGGTTGGTAAGTGAGATTGGCCGACTCGGTGTTCAGAATCGAATAGTCGTTGCCGCGACGCAATTCCAGCGTTACTTCGCCGGTAACCGCTTTGGCTACCCAGCGTTGGGCGGTTTCGCGCAACATCAGCGCTTGCGGGTCGAACCAGCGGCCTTGGTACAGCAGACGGCCTAGGCGCAGGCCGTTGATGCGGTATTGCTCGATGGTGTCTTCGTTGTGGATGCCGGTAACCAAGCGTTCGTAGGCGATGTGCAGCAAGGCCATGCCGGGGGCTTCGTAGATACCGCGCGATTTGGCTTCGATGATGCGGTTTTCGATTTGGTCGCTCATGCCCAAGCCGTGGCGGCCGCCGATGCGGTTGGCTTCGAGGAACAATTCTACCGGATCGGCAAACTCTTTGCCGTTCAGCGCAACCGGCACGCCTTCTTCAAAGCGCACGCTCACTTCTTCGGCCTTCACGGCAACATTCTCATCCCAGAACGCCACGCCCATAATCGGTTTCACGATTTTGATGCCGCTGTTTAAGTATTCCAAATCTTTCGCTTCGTGGGTGGCGCCCAGCATATTGGAATCGGTGGAATAGGCTTTTTCAACCGACATTTTGTAGTCAAAACCGTTGGCAATCAAAAACTCGCTCATTTCCTGGCGGCCGCCCAATTCATCGATAAAGGTTTGGTCGAGCCACGGTTTGTAGATGCGCAAGCTGGGGTTGGTGATCAGGCCGTAGCGGTAGAAGCGCTCGATGTCGTTGCCTTTATAAGTGGAGCCGTCGCCCCAGATGTTCACATCATCTTCTTTCATCGCGGCCACCAGCATGGTACCGGTAACGGCGCGGCCCAGCGGCGTGGTGTTGAAATAAGTGATGCCGCCGGTGGATACATGAAACGCGCCGCATTGAATCGCGGCAATGCCCTCGTGCGCCAGCTGGCTGCGGCAATCGATCAGGCGCGCTTCAATCGCGCCATAGGCTTTGGCTTTTTGCGGAATGGCATTGTAATCTTCTTCATCAGGCTGGCCGAGATTGGCAGTGTAGGCATAGGGCAGCGCGCCTTTGAGCTTCATCCACAACAATGCGGCCGAAGTATCGAGGCCGCCTGAAAATGCGATGCCGACTTTCTCGCCTGCCGGCAGATTTTGTAAAATGGTATGATTTTGATTGCTCATGCGATAAATTCCTGTGTGAAGTGATGCCGGTGCGCCTGCAAACCGCAGCGGTCAAAATGGGTTTATTATTGTATGAATCGGCTGTTTAGTCCAGCCTTTGCCGCATTTCAGACGGCCTTTTTATTTATGCGCTTCTCTGCTTCTTTATGGAAAACCAAGCTATGTATTTTAATTTGATGATTATCGGTGATGAAATTTTGCACGGCAATCGCGCCGACAAGCATTTTGCCTTTTTCAAATCACTATTGGCGCAATATGGTTTGCAGCTTGGACAAGTGCAATATCTGCCCGACGAGCGCGCTTTGCTGGTCAAACAATTGCAGCGCAGCTTTTCAGACGGCCTGCCCACTTTCGTCACCGGCGGCATCGGCGCCACGCCCGACGACCACACCCGCCAAGCGGCGGCCGAAGCGCTGGCGCTGCCCTTGCAGCTGCATCCTGAGGGCATTGCCAATATAGAAGCCGTGTCGCATCAGCGCGGCGATGCGCTCGACTCCGCCGCACACCGCCAGCGTTTGCGTATGGCCGAATTTCCGGCGGGCACCGATCTGATTCCCAACAGCTACAACGGTATTGCCGGCTTTGCCATACGCGAACATTATTTCCTGCCGGGTTTTCCGGTGATGGCGCACCCGATGGCAGAATGGGTGCTCAACACGCATTATGCCGCCCGCTTTCACCAAACACCGCGCGCCCAGCGCGCCATTTGGTTGTTTGATTTGCCCGAATCGCATATCGCGCCGATTATGGAAGCCATCGAAACGCGTTACCCCGGCATACGCAGCTACAGCCTGCCCAGCGAAGGCGGCCTGCAAGATGATGGCCGCATCAGCCTTTCCCGCGTTGAATTCGGTTTGAAAGCCGAAGGCAGCGCCTGCGAAAATATCGATTTAGCCTGGCAAGAAGTGCAACAGCAATTGCAGGCCATCGGCGGGCGGCTGGTACTGATGAAATAAAGCCGGTTTAAAAATATTATCTATTTAAATTAAACAGATAAGGCATTGAAAACCAACAAGTAAAGAGCTGTTTGAACTTTTCAGACGGCCTTAGATTCGGATTTGAAGTGCAACACTTGGAAGCAGGGGTT